>CAZHUG010000009.1:0-50494 GCA_964535405.1 uncultured Oscillospiraceae bacterium
TTGTGGACGTTATGCGCCCTCAATATCGTCTCGGATGATGACCACCTGGGTGGCCAGATCAAGCTGGTCTGTAAACATACCCAAATGCCTGCCCAGCAGCTCCAGCGCTTTCAGCTTATTGAAAAGCACGATTTCCCGCTCCTCGCCGCCGCTGGAGGCAGTCTTGACCTTAACCCCAGCAATGGCCGCTGTGTCATCCTCAGCGGCTCCTGGGCGAACCGTAGCGGTATCAAAGTCAATGAGGTCATCGGCATTGATGAACGCCAGCCGCGCCAGCTCGCGCACCACACGGTCAGCCCCTACACCTGTACGCCGGGAGCGCTCGGCTATAGCGCAGTCGATATGTGTGCGGATGTGTGGCTTTTTCATATTCTCGTGGCCTATCTCTGTGGCAGACCTTGGACTGTACCCGGCACGAATTGCTGCCTGAGTAGCGTTTAGGTCAATCAGGTATTCGTCCACAAAGCGCTGCTGTTTTCTCGTCATTCTTTCACCACCTTAATAGGCAAAGAGGCGCACAGCCGCAGCCATGCGCCCCAGGAATGGCTTTTACTCGGTTTCCTGGTAGTAAATAGCCTCGGTCTTGTTGTCGAGCACAAAGGCGTCATAGCAGATACGGCCCTCAACCAGGTCACCGCTGATGCCGGGCGGGTTGGAGTGTACTGTGTAGTCCTCTAGCTTGGTGGGGGCCACAGTGGCCACCGGGTGGCATACCATAAAGCCAAAGCCCTCCGGCAGACGGGTGGCGGGTACTCTCTGGACGTTCATGCCGTCCAGATTCGCAATGATGCCCTTGAGGCGCATGTCGGCACCAATGTCTGTCTCCATCACAACATCCGGGGACTGCTTTAGCAGCCGGTAGATGCCCGGCGTTACCACCAGCACCCTGCCGGTCTCCGGCACCTCGGAGGTGTCCAGAGCCTCAGTGGCGGTCACCACCTGGTCATAGATGTTTGCAGCCGTCAGAGCCAGCGCAGCAGGCTTGTGTCCAGCCTTAGCGCACATAACGCTATAGGTGTGGGTGTCTACCTCCGGCACGACTACAGCGCGGAGCTGGCGAGCCAGAGCGGATGCTGCCGCCACCTGCTGGGCGGTCTCATCGGCGTCCAGCTTGTCAATGGCAAAGGTGAAAGACCTATCCTTGGTCAGCGTCATCTCCTCTGTGGTAGCGTCCAGGCTTGCCACAGGGCCGTAGCGGCTCCAGTTGCCTGCATCGGGGCCAGAACGCCCGTAGTCATTCATGTTGGATGTGCTGACCTTGTAGACCTTAATAGTGTGTGCACCGGTCCAGTCAAAGTCTGTGTTGGTGAGCAAGCTCTTTTTACTCTCCGTGGTGAAAATCTCATCAGTATGAGGTTGAAATTTTGTAATAAGCTCAATAGCCATTTATTATCCGTCCTTCCGTTTGAACGCCTCCGCTATGGGGTCAAAGCCAAATCCGCCGCCCCGCATTGTGGAGGCGGTTGCAAAGGGGGTTTTCCCACCAACCTTTGGGTCAAGCGCCGGGAAAGCCTCCACAAGTTTCTCCACCTTGTTCTTGAAAACATCGGAGCTGGTAGTGTCCAGTATATCTAAGAGGGCGGCGGGATAGCCTTTCTCGCCAAGGAACTCTTTGCAGGTCAGGGTGTTTTCCCTGGCCGTCAGTTCCTTGTCCCGCAGTTCAGCGGGGTCTGGCTCGGCCTTGGTCCTCTCACGGGCCAGGCGTTCAGATATAATTTTGTTTACTTCGTCTTGGGTAAAAGTCTTGCCTGCCGGTGCGCCGTTATCCTCCGGCGGAGTGATGTTCTCCGGCTGCTGGACCTTGGTTTCTTCGCTCATGTCAGTACCTCCGTTTAACGCCCTGAGTGGGCTTAATAAAGTAAAAGGGCACAGGTCCAGTATTGTAAACTGGTTCCCGTGCCCTAAAATCTGAATGAAAAAATGGCGTCCCCGCTCTGCGCTATGCCTAAACGCTTGCGGAGGGTACTTGACTGTGCCTATTTACTTATGGATAGTATACCACAAGCTGTAGGGCTTCGTCAAGCTAAAAACGCTATGTGTTGTGTGCGCGCGAGGCGGTGAGGTTTTATCATGTTTCCTTTGGTGGCCGTTTGACTTCAACGAACACCCGATACAAGCCGGTCTTGGGGTCCAGTGCCGGGGGTTTCAGCTTTGCCTCCGCCAGCCAGGGTGCGAACGCCCCTATAAACGACTGGTATGTAGAATAGTCCCGCTCCGCAAAGGATAATTTGATTTTAAGCATTGGCGCATTCCCCCTTTTTTTGTTCGGTGGTTCTCGGCAATTCACCTTTCAAGTATGCTGTCATGTCTGCCAATATCTCATCGTCGTTTTTCCCTGCGCTTTTCCCGTTGATGTAGATTGTCACAATTTGGACTATCTCCTCCGGGGGTACCCCCTCTTGGCGCAGCTCGTTGTACTTTTGCTGTAATATATCCATGTTTCAGGCTCCTTTCATATTTGACGGGAGCCGCTGCCGCTGATACAATAACAGTGTGTTTGATGCTGGGCGCGGTCTCCGTGTTCGGTACAAGCTGGCCGTCTAAGTGTTCGTAGCACTTGGGCGGCCTTTTCCTTTATTTCTGGCCATAGGCTTTGAGGCGGAGCGCTATGCAGGCAGTTGCAACCTCTTGTAGGGGAGCCTGGTGCGCTTGGATGCGTTCCTCAAGCTGCTGGTAATCTGTACTGTCTGGGTCGGCGTAGGCCAGCCGTCCCTCCAAAATGCGGATACATAAGGCAATGCGGCCTTGCTCTTGTTCGGCCTCCTCATATGTCTCAAATTGTGGTGCCATAGAAATGCCCTCCTCTCTTAGTTGTTGTAAAACCCGTTGTAGTCATTGAAACCATTACAGAGCCAAAGGGCAATCAATAGCTTTCAATAAAAACAATGGGTTTTTCTACATAAGCCCACCGTAGTCCTCCGGGATAGTCTGCCGGAAAAAATAGTGCTTTTTACCTGCGTTCCCATTGGGTACAGTGCTGTGGATAATCTCATCATAGTCGAACAGTGGCCGGTCAAGATGCTTTAGCTCATAGCCCAGCTTTTGGGCTGTCTCAGCTATGTAGGTGCGGGCTATTTCTTTCCCTGCCTCCAGCAGCTCCTTGGCTGTTCCCGTCCATCTGCCGTCAGCACTCTGGTCAAGCAGCGCCCTGATAGTAAATACAATAGGGCTATTCTCGTACTCGCTCCGGGCCTGCTGCTCGGCCAGCAAATCAGCGTCACCCAGCACCTCCCAGGCCCAGGCGTCTTTACTGAAACGGATGACCGTGCTGGTCTGTGGTATGTCCCGCCCGGTTATGTGCAGCGTGGCGGTGTCATCCGCTCGCTTGTCCTTTGTGATGACCCAAGAGGTGTCTACCGCGCCCATGATGCCATTGGTGCCGGAAATCATGTTAAAGGGGTCATCATCGTCACGCATTTTGCGGTTGTGGTGTACAAAAAACACGCTAACGCCCAACTTTGCCATGAAGTCCTTTACAACGCCCATTTCCCGGTAGTCCTGTGCGTATGAGTTTTCGCGCTGTAGCGCTTGCCCTCGTATCTTTTGAAGGGTGTCAATGATGACCAGCTTGGTCTCCGGGTGCTGGGAGATATGAACCTCTACAGCCTCCAGCAGGCCAGTGTCCAGGGTTGGAGCCTCGGTGACAAAATAGAATTGCACCGGGGCGCGTTTGTCATCAAGCACTTTGTTCACACGGTCCTGCAAGCGTTTTAGGCTATCCTCCAGTGCTAGGTAGAGGACACCACACTGGGACGTGCGCCGCTGTAAGAACGGCTCTCCCGCGGCAATCGCCAACCCCATTTTTAGCACCAGCCAGCTTTTACCTATCTTGGACGCGGCGGACACCATGCCAGTGCCCTCTGGAAGCATATCCGCTACCAGAAATCTAACTGGGGGCAAGTCTGCCTCTTGCAGCGCCTGGGCGCTTAGTGCCGCCATGCGGCCAACGGGTGCCACCACGCCCTTTGGCAGTTCTCCGGCCTCATACCGCGCCGCCTGGTGGCATATCAGCTCCAGCTCACTGTCATCCAGGGGCGGGCTGCATCGGTTGTCATTCTCCACGCGGAGCGCCGCCAGCATACCGTCCTCGGACAAGCCAGCCCTGCGAAACTTGCAGGCCCATTTGAATATCACATTATTGCGCTCGCCCTCTGGGATTACCTCCGGCACTTCCAGCGGTTGGCCCTGGCTGCCCCCGCTTTCGGCAATTAGGCAATACAGCTCAAAGGGCAATTCCGCCGGACCGTCTGGCATATCCTCCGGGGAGCAGCTTGTGAGCCACTTGTAGCGCTTGCCATTCGGGTGTAGGCTGGGCGGGAATACTGCATAGCCCCCGGCGCCCCTTACGTCTACGGCGGGCAATACGTTCGTCCGGTTACCTAATGCAGGGCTACGGTAAAGCCGGTGAATGCCTCCGCTGCCGCTCTCAAATGCCCAGGTATGGGGAAGTTCGCAGCCTGCTGGACTTTCAGCCCACTCGGACAGGCTGTCCTCTCCGCCGATAGCGCCCTTCTTGTCGCTCTCTACATCCACCAGACCGCCACCCATGACAACGGCAATATTGGCGCCCGGTGTGCCCCGCCACCAGCTGGCAACGGTCTGGGGGTCTGCACTGGCCTCCTCTGGCCAATTAGTGAACAGAGGGGGGCTTTTCTTTCCGGCGGTAACCGGGAGCACCCGCAGCCCCAGAGCGGCGTAGCGCTGTGCCTGGGTGCCGTAGGTGCGCTCACTGCCCACGCCCCTCCACCTCTTTTTGCATCTCGTACAGCAGCCTCAAGTCCAACGTGACGCTCTTTTTGACGGCATTGCCAATGTCTACCACCTTGAAGCCCTGACGGGCGCAGAGGCGTGCTATCAGCTCTTTGGAAGACTGTCCAACGGTCTGACAGGCCTGGAGCTGCTCCTTTGTCAGCACAACGGTGTCCTTGAAATGCTCACTCGTGCGCTGGTCTTGGAGGGTTACGGCGAACGCCCGAACTTGGATAGTAATTTCAGTTTTCATGTGTGACGCCCTCCGCCTGACGGTCCACCCAGCGCTCAAGACCTTTGATGGACACTAATCTGCGCCCACCTACCTGGACAACCGGGAAGCCCTCACTGCGTGCCAGCACATATGCGCGGTCTGTGGATATGCCCAGCATTCTCCCCATCTCTTGAATGCTGCAAGTGAGTTTCTGCTTTGCCACGGGGTTGGTCCTTGTGTTTTCCATTGCTCATGCTCCTTTCTGATTGCATTTGAAATAATAGCTACGCTCTTAAAATAACATAAGTCCAACTTGATGTCAATAGCAATACTATTATTTTATTCGATATTCTGCGTTTCTTTATTATTTGCTCTTGCAATTTAATAGTGGAGCTATTATAATGCCAAATAGGAGGTGATTTTGTGCCAGGGTTAGAAAACAATCGCATACGCGAATTGCGTGATGAGAAAAAATGGAGCCAGCAAAAACTTGCAGAGGCGCTTAGTGTCCATCAGACGGCAGTGAGCCAGTGGGAAAAAGGTAGCACAAGGCCGGAATTTGAGGCACTGGACAAAATGTGCTCGTTGTTTGATGTTAGCCTGGATTATATCCTTGGGCGCACCAGCGAGCGGGGTCATTTAAATTTAACAGAGGCTGAGCAAGATGAGCTTGGGCGAATGGCCATTGCAGACTACGACCATGAGCATTTTGAGCGCTACAAAAAGTTGGACAGCTATGGAAAGGCCGCCGTTGATGCGGTGACCGGCGCAGAGCTTGAACGGATGAAGGACCAGCAGGAAAAGCCCTTTTAAAATAACAAAAAAACCGCCCCGGTGCTATCAACACCGAAGCGGTCTATCACGCAAATACCACCCACGACTACTAATCAAAGGCACCATTGCGCCCTTTTATTCTATCACACATGGGCGCCAGGTGCAAGCAGAAAGGAGCTTGTACAATGGCAAGAAAAGCAGCATCCGGTACGGGGAACATTCGTAAAAAGACAGTGACCCGCAACGGAAAAGAATATACATACTGGGAGGCCAGATACACGGAGGGCATTGACCCTGGCACTGGTCGGCAAGTACAGCGCAGCATATCCGGCAAGACCCAGAAAGAAGTGGCCCAGAAGCTCAAGGTCGCCACCGCCTCCTTGGATGTCGGCACATACACCGCCCCCAGCAAGATGACGGTGGGGGAATGGCTGGACATCTGGGCTAAAGACTACCTGGGAGCCGTCAAGCCGTTCACGGTGGTAGCCTACAAAGGCCAGATAAAAAATCACCTCAAGCCAGCTCTGGGAGCTGTCCGGATGGAGGCGTTGAACGCCCACACTATACAAGGATTTTATAACCAGCTCAGTGAGCCAAAAGGTGACAAGCCTGGGCTTTCCCCTAAGACGGTGAAGAACATCCACGGCGTGTTGCACAAAGCCCTCCAGCAAGCCGTCACGGTGGGCTATATCCGCTTTAACCCCTCGGACGCTTGCACACTGCCACGGGCAGAGCGGCGGGAACTGAAACCGCTGGACGAGGAGCAGAGCCGGGTATTTCTAAAATCCATAAAGGGGCACCGCTTTGAGGCGCTATTCACTATGGCCCTGTTCACGGGCTTGCGTGAAGGGGAGGCGCTGGGCCTTTTGTGGGCGTGTGTGGACTTTGAGCGCGGTACAATTCTGGTAGACAAGCAGCTCCAGCGTGAGAAAAAAAAGGGAGGCCAGTACATATTTGCACCGCTGAAAAACGACAAAACACGGCTCATCACGCCGGCCCCCTGGGTCATGCAGGTGCTACGCTCCCACAGAGTGAGCCAGATTGAGCAGCGTTTCAAGGTTGGCGAACTATGGGAGGACAGCGGCCTGGTGTTCACAAATGAGCTAGGGCACCACCTGGCCATACATACCGTATACAGGAATTTCAAGGCTGCTGTGGCGGCTATTGGCTCCCCGGAAACACGTTTCCACGACCTCCGCCACAGCTATGCAGTTGCCTCCATTCGCTCTGGGGACGATATAAAAACGGTCCAGGGCAACCTTGGCCACGCAACAGCAGCCTTTACCCTGGACGTATACGGCCATGTCACTGACCAGATGAAGAAGCAGAGCGCTGCCCGCATGGAAAGTTATATCAAGGATGTGTTAAACTTGTAAGGGAAAACGCAAGGGAAAAGGGATTAAAAATGAGCGCAAAAAGCCTGTAGTCATTGAAACTACAGGCTTTTCTTTTGGCGGAGACGGAGAGATTCGAACTCTCGCACGCTTTAACACGCCTACTCCCTTAGCAGGGGAGCCCCTTACAGCCACTTGGGTACGTCTCCATATTCTCTTATGTTCCACTAATAGCCGGTACCTATTGTGGAAATTTGACAGACATCTCTGACAGACACCATGGTAACTCAAATTTAAAACTTTGCAAGCCCAATAGTCACAAGGCTTTGTGGAAAACTCCCGGCTTTTTGTTAGCCCCCTTAGCAGGGGAGCACCTTCGGCCTCTTGGGTACTTCTCCTAGTCCAAAGCTGTTATATCTTAGCACAGCCAAAACCACTTGTCAAGATTGACATGTGCCGTATTTTGGGTTAACATTCGTTCATGAGATATGATAATGTTATTTTTGACCTTGACGGCACATTGCTGGACACACTCGACGATTTGCACACTGCCGTAAACCATGGCCTGACTGAGTTTGGCCTGCCCACGGCCTCCCCGGAAGATATCGCTGCCAGACTCGGCAACGGCTCGGAGAGGCTCATTTCACTATGCCTGCCGGAGGGACGCGAGGACCCTTTGTTTGAGCAGGTCTTTAGCAGCTACATCACCTACTATATGGCCCACGGTCAGGACAAGACCCGCCCGTATCCGGGTATTCTTGAGCTGCTGCGTGAGCTTGGCGATCTTGGCGTGCGCTGTGCCATAGTGTCAAACAAGCCACATGCTGCCACGCTTGAACTTGCAGAGCATTACTTTGCCGGACTCGTACTGTCAGCCGTCGGTGAACAGAGAGATATCCGGCGCAAGCCTGCACCCGATTCTATTCTCTCCGCAATGGCGCAGCTTAATGCAAGACCCTCTCGCACGGTCTACATTGGTGACTCCGAAGTCGATATCATGGCGGCGCGAAACGCAGGCATCGACTGCATATCTGTAACCTATGGCTTCCGGACGCGTGCCGAGCTCATAAGCTCGGGCGGCATGATATTCGCCAACAGCGCGCAGGAGATAAAAAGTCTCATTCTAAGCTGAGCACCACACAAACACAAAAAGCTTCTGCGGACAACTGCAGGAGCTTTTCGAATTTATCCTCGTCAAGCCAAGGCAACGTAAAGAAAAATGTTGATTTTTTCTTCAAAAGCTTATACACTCACTTTATTAGATATTTTTATTGATAGGAGATTCAAAAATGGCCAGTGCCCCTGAAATAAAGGTAAAAAGTGTCAAGAAAGCAGCAGATGTCCTAAACTGCTTTATTGATAAACAGCCTATTGGAGTAACAGAGATCAGCGAAAAACTTGGTCTGTATAAGAGCAATGTACACAGCATCCTGTCTACTCTTGCTGCCGTGGATTACGTGACAAAAGACGAGGCGACCGATAAGTACTATCTAGGCCCCGGCATCGTTCGGCTAAACAGATCTATTGGCAACAGATTCAGTCTCGCAAACGTAGCCGCAAAGTACATGCGCAATCTTTCGGCCGAAGAGCGTGAGGTAGTATATCTCACGGCGCCGCTCAAGGATCAAATTTTTTACATCGACGTGGCCCTGCCTGAGGAAACATCCTATGGGCACGTTTCCTCCGTGCGCAACTCTATGGACTATATCCACAGCACAGCCAGCGGGAAAGGCATGCTCGCCTACATGCCCCAGAGCTATGTTGACAACATTTTGTCCCAGCCCCTGCCCGCCATGACTGAGAGCACAATAACCGACCCCGATGAACTGCGCCGCGAGCTGGACGATATACGCAAAAGAGGATATTCAATTGACAATATGGAGACCTCAGTTGGAATCTCATGCGTCGCCGTTCCCATCATCAGTTTTGACGGTACCGTGAAGGCATCAATTAGCATAAGCGGACCGTCACCGCGTTTTTCGCCTGAACGAATCGTCGCATTGGCGGCAAAACTGACAGAGATTGCTAGAAAAATAGCAAGAGAAATGTGATTTTGCACAAAAATGTGTCGTAGTTTTATCCCTACATGTCGATTGACTACACTAAAGAATTGTGGTACGCTGAATTCACGGCAGACGTTTTCGTATTAAATCAAGCTACATAAGTACTTTTTAGGAGATCCGCATTTGTAAATTAAGGCAAAACCTCGCGTTTTGCCTTTTGTTGTTCTATGTATAAGAACGACGTTCTATTTAATTTGAATGGAAGCCATTTTTTCTTTGGCATGAATTAAGAACGCTGTTCTGTTTTTTACCGCCTGCTCTGTCAGCGGGCATCTAGCTGCTTCAATTTAGCTGCGCGCGCTTAACGTCTGCAAAATAAATGATAGGAGGATTGATTTGGAATGGAAAAAATCAGGCTTAGCACAAAGAGATGCAAGGGTTGTTATCTTTGTGTGAGCGTATGCCCAACCAAGGCAATTTCACCCTCCGGTGATCTGGGCGAGAAGGGTTATGAGACCGTAGTAGTTGATCAGGAAAAATGTATCCAGTGCGGCTCCTGTTATCGGATGTGTCCTGATTACGTATTTGAGATTTTGGAATGAGGAAGGGGACTGACTAATGTCAAAAGTATTGATGAAGGGAAATGAAGCATTTGCGGAAGCCTGCCTCAGAGCCGGGTGCCGGTTTTTCAGCGGCTATCCCATAACACCGCAGACCGAAATACTCGAGTACATGTCCTGGCGCATGGAGGAGGTCGGCGGGCAGTTTATACAGACAGAGTCTGAGGTTGCGGGTATAAACATGCTTTTAGGCGCCGCGAGTTGCGGTGCACGCGCACTTACCACATCCTCCGGTCCGGGATTTTCACTAAAGCAGGAGGGCATATCCTATCTCTGCGCCAATGACATCCCCGCTGTTATCGCGGATGTCATGCGTATCGGCTCGGGCTTGGGAGATATTTTTCAGGGCCAGGGAGACTACTGGCAGCTTACGCGGGGCGGCGGACATGGCGACTATCGCACTATCGTCCTTGCGCCCTCCAGCGTTCAGGAAAACGCGGATATCGCATACATGGCATTTGATCTTGCCGAAAAATACCGACACCCTGTCATAATCGGCTCCGACGCCGCCATCGGTCAGATGGTCGAACCAGTCGAGCTCCCCCGGATGATTGAGCATGACATAAATAAGTATGAATGGGCAATTTCTCCCCGCAAGGCGGGCGAGCGTCAAAAAACTGTTTGGAACATCTATTACGATATTGGCGCGGACGAGTATGTTGATTACATAAAAAACAAGTACGCGGCGATGGAAAAAGATGAACAGCGTTGGGAGTCGCTGCAGACGGAAGACGCAGACATCGTGCTTGTCGCCTATGGCATCAGCTCACGCGTTTCCAAGGCAGCCGTTAAAATTGCAAGGGCGAAGGGAATTAAGCTCGGACTGATCCGTCCCATAACCCTTTGGCCATTCCCTCAGAAGGCCTTCGATGCTCTCGGCGATCAGGTCAGGGGATTCCTCTGTGTAGAGATGAACATTCTAGGTCAGATGTGTGACGACGTTATCTTGGCGTGCGGGAACAAGCGTCCGGTTGAAAGCTATGGCGAATTTGCCAATGTTCCCTCTGAAGACCTTATCATCCGCCATGTTGAAGATATGCTGGAAAAATATTAAGGGAGGGATAGACGATGAGATTAAGAGTACCAAAAGGTATTAATACAGAGGCACATATTGGCTGGTGTCCCGGCTGTGGTCACGGAATAATTGTCCGTCTAGTGGCCGAAGCCGCCGAGTCGCTTGGAATTGAAGATAAAATTATAATGGTTGAAGACGTTGCCTGCGGCGAATTTGCGCAGACAGTCATGCAGTTTAACAGTATCGGAGCAGCTCACGGCCGTCCGATTATCACAGCCGCAGGCGCCAAGCGTGCGCGGCCGGATGCAATTGTCATTGCCCACCCCGGCGACGGCTCGGCGTACAGCATCGGCATTGAGAGCACAATTCACTGCGCACTGCGCAATGAGAACATTCTGGCTCTTGTTGTCAACAACAGCGTTTTTGGAATGACCGGAGGGCAGATGTCCCCCGCCACTCTTCCCGGAATGAAAACCACATCCTCCCCCGCCGGACGCAGCGCCAGCAAAGACGGCAATCCCTTCGATGTCATCAAGGCTCTTGGGCATATGGACATTGCATATCTCGCCCGCGGCGCGGTAAACACCCCGGCTCAGATCATAAAGGCTGGCAGGATGATAAAAAAGGCTCTCCAGAAACAGATGGACGGAGAGGGCTTCTGCCTTGTTGAGCTGCTCAGTCCATGTCCGACGAACTGGAACCTTACTCCCACCGATGCTCTTGATTTTGTGAAAAAGCAGGAAAGTCTATATAGTGTAGGCGAGTTCATTGATAAGGGAGGCAAAGCATAATGACTGAAATAATTTGCTCAGGATTCGGCGGTCAGGGCGTGCTGGTTGCCGGAATGATTCTTGCCGATGCGGGCATGGAAGACGGTAAAAATGTAACCTGGTATCCCTCATACGGCTCAGAAATGCGGGGGGGAACCGCGAACTGCAACATAAAAATCTCAGGCGATGAAATACCCAGCCCCTATTGCCGTGAGCTGGATATCCTGTACACCCTGAACGATACCTCTATCGACAAATTCGAAAGTCATATTCGTCCGGGTGGGCTCCTGCTGGTAAATAGCAGCCTCACGCGCGATGACCGCGTCTATCGCGATGATATCGTGGTGATAAAGGTTCCCGCAACCGATATTGCAAACGAACTGGGCAATGCCCGAGGCACAAATATCGTCATGCTCGGCGCCCTGGCCTGTGCATCGCCAGATTTCGACGAGGTCTATATGCGCGGCGCAATCGACCACTATTTTGCAAAGAAGGGCAGGGTAAACGCCAAAAACGGATTGTGCTATGACCGGGGCGTAGACGAGACGAAAAAGCAATTGTGATTTATCCGAAATAAGCAAAAAAATCTCCATATGAACTAGGGTGAATTAGAGAAATAGGGAGGTCAAACTTTGGGAGGATTAAGATTAGTTGATGGGATAATTATTGTGGTTTATTTTGCTGCAATGGCTATTCTTGGCATCGTGGCCTATAAGAAGAGTCACTCCAGCGAGGACTACTTTGTGGCGGGGAAAAAGCTTGGCACTTTTTCGCTGGCGGCAATGTGGCTCTCCTCGTGGATTGGCGGATCTTCGATAATAGGAACTTCTACAAACTCATACAATCTCGGCATTTCCGGCGGATGGTATGTCACGATTCTGGCTTTCGGCTGCGTAATATTCGGCATAACCTTCTCCGGCCTGACAAAGAAACTGGGTGAAAAACTCCAGAACATAACCTATCCGGCACTGATCGGCAGCCGCTATGACAGCAGGTCCAGCAGCGTTGTTATTGTCTGCTGTTTCATTGCAAATCTGGGCTTTCTGGCAAGTCAGCTCGTGGCAATGGGCAGCATGCTCATGACAATAACAGGTTGGGATATAAGCACCTGCTTCATCATCAGCACAGCAATCACCATCGCATACTCCGCAATTGGCGGTCTTCTGGCCATTACCTACACGACTTGGATTCAGTTTCTTCTGATCATCATCGGCACCGCTGTCCTCGGTGTGCCCCTTTCGGCTAAGGCCATGGGTGGATTCAACCAGATAAGCACACTGCCACCGGAGTGGTTTGACATAGGACGTTATGGATGGCCGACAATCATCGCGCTGGCAGTAAGCTCTATATTTTCATTTTTCACCAGTATGGACAGCTACACACGCTGCTTTGCTGCCAAAAGCGAAAAAGCTGCCCGTAACGGAGCAATCTGGGCGGGCGTCGGCGTTATATTCATAGCATTTGGCGCCACGTACATTGGCATGGCCGCCAAGGTGCTGGTTCCGGATCTTCCGGAGGGTGCCAGTGCATACGCGTACATTGTGACAAACTTTTTCCCCGCGGGCACCTCCGGGTTAATACTTGTGGGTGTTTTGGCAGCCATCATGTCCACCGGCGTTGTGTGTATAAACTGTTGCGCCGCCAATATAAGCATGGATATTTACAAGGATATGCTCAAACCAGACGCATCTGATAAAACGATTCGCAGAATCGGCATGGTAAGCTCGCTGGCGGTCGGGGTTATAGGCGCACTTTTGGCGTGGTGGAGATACGACATAATCGATCTGCTCCTGCTGGCCTTCACATTTCAGGCATCTGCGCTGTTTTTCCCCACAGTTCTGGGCGTTTTCTGGAAGAAGCCAACCGCTAAAGCATCCTTTGTCAGCATGATCGTGTCTCTCGCCTTTGTTCTGTCGTGGCTCGCTGGAGACGCTCTCGGGCTTGGCGGGATATTCAACATTGATGCGCTCTGGCCCGGTTTGCTGTCATCGGGCATCACATTTCTGCTTATGACCGCGATGAGCAAGCCCACCGAAGAGGACATCCGTAAAACTGACCTGTTTTTCATGATAGAGGCCCCTGAAAAAATATCGGATTAGGAAACTCGGAAAAATTAATCCCAAAACATTAATACAAAGAAAAAGGAGATTAAAAATGAAGGTTATATTTACTGAGCAGCCCGGTACCGCTAATACCGACCACAGTGCCGACATTGCTTTGCTTCCGGAGGGCACCATAACCGGCGTGGCGGTTTTTGATGAGAAGACTGAAGATAACAGTAAATTCTATGAGGATATCAAAGATGCGGACATCATCATCAACGCCTACGTCTACCTCGACAAAAAGGCTCTAGATGCCATGGAAAAGTGCAAGGTAATTTCCTTTCAGGCCACCGGTTTCAATGAGGTTGACCTTGAATATGCCGCCCAGCGCGGAATCGGAGTTGTTTCAATCCGTGACTATTGCACACAGGAGACCGCAGAAAATGCAATTGCAATGATGCTGGCTCTGCAACGCAACACGATTGGTTACAACAAAGCAATTCAGGAAGATCTGAACTGGGACTACAGCCTCTTCCCCGGCATGAAGAGGGTTGAAGGTCAAACCATGGCAATAATCGGACTGGGTCGTATTGGTCAGCACGTTGCCCGTATCGCGGGCAAGGGTTTGGGCATGAAAATCATCGCCTATGACCCCTTCCTTCCCGCTGAGATAGCTGAAAATCTCGGAGTCTCACTTGTCGATTTTGACACAGCACTTGCCGAGGGCGATGTCATCTCCATACACATGAACCTCACCCCCGAGAACATGTATATGTTCAACAAGGACGCCTTCTCCAAGATGAAGAAAAAACCTATCGTCATAAACGAAGGCCGCGGACAGATGATTCGTGAAGCCGACCTCGCCTGGGCACTGGATGAGGGTCTGGTTCGCGCCGCCGGTGTAGATATGCTCGAATCTGAATATCCGATACTTGAAGACTGCCCGCTGGTTGGCCGCTCCAATGTTATTATCAACCCTCACAGCGGATACTGGTCAGATACATCCGATGAGCTCGTCCACATTTACTCGATGGAAAACGCACTCAATTTCTACTACGGTAAATATGACGAGGTTCGTGATATACGTAACGGCGTCAGACCATGAAGACGATTCTCTCCCTTCTTTTCTCTCTCAAACCCGCTGCGAGGACGCAGTAAACGCTAGCTGACCGGGTAGCGTTCAACTTCCCGGTCGGTGTGCTTTAAATCTCTTTATTCGGAGGACTGACATGAACAAAATTGGCAAGATGCCCCTGGAGGGTATTAAAGTAGTGGAGCTTGCTACTGTTGTTGCAGCGCCGACAACTTCTCGAATGCTTTGTGCATATGGAGCAGAGGTGATTAAGGTTGAGACCCTGTTCGGCGACGAGATGCGCCGTTCAGGAAAAACGGAAATGACCCCATACGAGGATTATAAAAATCCCCTTTTCACCATTCACAACAGCAATAAGAAGCTTATATCTATAAACTTCAAGACTGAGGAGGGCAAAGAAGCCCTCATGAAGCTGATAGAGGACGCGGATGTTTTTATAAGTAATGTTCGTGAGGCATCGCTTCGCCGGCAGGGACTCGATTATGAAACCCTTAGTGAGCGTTTTCCCAGACTTATTTACGCCCATTTCTCCGGTTACGGTCCCCGCGGTCCGGTTGCCAGCAACCCCGGATTTGACAGCACTGCCTTCTGGCTGAGGTCAGGGCCGATGGCCGATTGGCAGGTGAAGGACTCATTCCCCTTTGTCCCCACCTATGCCTTTGGCGATATGTCCACAAGCTCTGTCCTGCTCTCCGGCATAGTGATGGCCCTTTTCGCGCGCGAGAAAAACGGCCTTGGAACAAAGGTTGAGACCTCGCTTTTTGCCAGCGGAATATGGTGCAACGCAGTCGGAATCGTCTCTACTCAGTTCGAGCGCAAGCATCCAAATCCCGACCAGTTCTATCCCTCGGATCCATTCGACAACTATTATAAATGTTCGGACGGAAAGTGGATCGGTATATATGTCAACGAGTACGCCAGAGACAAAGAAAAATTTGCAAAGGTGCTCGGCATGGAGGACATCATCGACGACCCGCGCTACGACGATATTGACACCCTGCAGATGAGCGGCGTAATGCCCGAGGCCGTCACGCGGGTCAATGAGATCTTCATAAAGAAATCCAGCGCGGAATGGCGCGAATATCTCAGCCAAAACAGCATTTCCTGCGAGGTTATGCAGGCGGCCTGCGAGGTTTCGCAAGATGCTCAGGCTATCGAAAACAGCTATGTGGAGGAGCTTGAGTACGCAGACGGGCTCAAGGTCATGATGCCCTGCCCGCCCATACACTTCAGCCACTACGAGCGTAAACCATACGAGCCAACAGGCGAAATTGGTCGCAATACCACAGAAGTATTTCAAAATCTTGGCTACAACCCGGAGGAGATTGAACAGTTGAAGGAAAAAGGCGCCATAGCTTGAATACTTTCAGAAAAAGCTGAACCCTTCGCAGAAACCTAGCTTAATAAAACTAGAGGTGAGAGTGAATGAAAAATTCAAAAAAAATTATTGGAATACTCTCCTGCGCATTTTTGTATTCCTCCATGTACTTACTGCCCTACATTAAGTATATTTTCTACGATGCTGTCGTAGCGGCAACCGGATTTACCAATACACAAATCGGCCTGTGCCTGAGCGTCTATATTGTTGCCAGTATAATTTCGACCTTACCCAGCGGCTGGCTTGCAGATAAATATCCTCCGAAGAAGCTTCTGGTTGTATCGGGCTTTGCACACACAGTAGTCAGCTTTCTGGCCCTTCTGTTCATCCGCAACTACAGCTTGACCTTGGTGTGTTTTTTCTCCTTGGGCATCACCAGCGTTTTGGGGTTCTGGTCCCCCGTTTTCAAGGCCGTAAGTCTTTCGGGTACACCACAGGAACAGGGCAAACTGTACGGCTGGTTTGAGGGATTCAACGGCATAGGAAGCATGCTCTTCAACTTCCTCGCCTTGTGGGTGTTCTCCATTGTCACAAGCGGCTCTGTCGCGGCACTCAAGGCCGTATATATCTTCTATGCCTGCTCATCTCTAATATCCACGCTCATGGTGGTTTTCTTATATAAGCAGGAGATTGAGGATGCCTTCGAGGAAGAGAAAAAAAATCCCAAGGCAAAGGTCACTACAAAGGAAATCCTCTCCGTTCTCAAAATGCCCAAGGTCTGGCTATTTAGCCTGATGGTTCTCGGAATCTATGGCTTCTATGCCGGCAGCAGCTACCTGACGCCATACTTCTCCACTGTTTTGGGGGTCAGCGTTGTATTCTCCGGCTCTCTTGCCACCCTTAAGAACTACGGCACACGTCTTGCAGGCGCACCTGTTGCCGGTATCATTTGTGACAAGATCGGGCGTTTGAAGTTCCTGATCATCGGCTTCGTTCTCACTATCATACTCATGGTCGCGTTCATGATGATGCCCGCAAACAGCAGCATGCTGGTGCCTATCATGATTTTGATGTTTGCGCTGGCACTTGTCAACGTCAGTATGAAGGGCGTACAGTTCTCAGCACTTGACGAAATCGGCATTGACCAGCGTGTGAACGGAATGGCAATCGCCATCGCGACTCTCGTAGGCTTCAACCTTCCGGACGTGGCTCTGCACCCCTTGTTTGGCTCGTTCCTTGACAAGTACGATGCCCCCACAGCCTATAAGATCATCTTTGCATTCCTCCTGGGTATGCTCATTCTCGGATTTGTCATGAACATCATTCTGTACTTTATGAGTAAGAATAGCAAGGCAGCCGTCGAGAGCAACGGCGCAAAATAAGCTCAGTGAAAATTTAACCTTTTGATTACGGCAGGGCAGGCGCGGTATATCCCGCTTTTGTCTTTCGCACAATAAAAATAAAACTGCCCTGTAGCCGTCAAAGCTACAGGGCAGCGTTAATTTTTTTATTAGCAGAATTATATCTTCTTCAAAAATGCCTGGGGAAGGCTTGCCTCGAAGCGCATAGTCTCGCCCGTGACCGGGTGCTTGAGACTCAGCTCCGACGCATGCAGGCCAAGCCTGCCGAGGGGATTGGTCGCGGCGCCATATTTTTTGTCGCCGGCAACAGGATGTCCCAGCTCCTTCAAGTGGACGCGAATCTGGTTTTTGCGCCCGGTCTCAAGCGAAATATCCAGCAGCGAATAGCCCTCGGATACGCGACGGGTATTGTAGCTTGTTATGGCGAGTTTGCCGTCACCCTCCCTGCCGCTTGAGTAGACCATGAAGGTCTTGGTCTGCTTAAGCCAGGAGCGAATTGTGCCTGACGGCTCGGCAGGCTGACCCTCGACAAGGGCAACGTAGCCGCGGCGGATGACCGATTCGTTCCAGTCCTCCTGCAGGGCGAGCTTCACGCGCTCGCTTTTAGCCAGCAGCATCACACCGGAGGTATCGCGGTCAAGCCTGTGGACGATAAAGGCCCGCCCGTTACGCTGGCGCGAGTTCAGATATTCGTTGACGATGTAGTACGCTGTATATTCCTGCACTCTGTCGGTCGAGACTGCAAGCATTCCGGCGGGTTTGTCTATGACGATCAGATCATCGTCCTCGTAAATGACGGGAAAGCCCAGCTCATCACCGGCGGGTGCATCCTTCAGCACGCAGACGCGCGCACCCGGCGCAAGCTGTCGTGCGTAGTCTGTGCAGGCACTGCCGTCAACGGTGACCTGTCCCCGACGCAGGAGACCCTTCACGTGGTTTCGGGACTTGCCGCTGAAGCTGGCAAGCAGAAACGCAAGGAGGGTATCGGCGCTGGTGACTTCAAATTCTAAATTATTTTTCAATATCCCACCTCATACTGCCCAATCTCATTTTGAGCCCCGGCGTCTATTCCGGTCTCCCGGTTTGCCCTGCGATCTGCCGCCCGGTCTGGCAGTCTGTCGTGCGGCGGCCTTTGCCGCGGCCTTGGCGATGCGCTCGGCCCGCGGCGGCCTGGGCTGAGTCTTGGGTATGGTGGGCTCGAATATCTCCATCGGATAGGGGTTATCCTCGATGACCGGAATTTCCTTTCCGATCAGCTTTTCGATGTCGCGCAGATATGCCTTCTCGTCGAAGTTGCAAAAGGCGATTGCCTCACCGCCGAGTCCGGCTCTGCCGGTTCTTCCGATGCGGTGGACATAGGTCTCCGGCTCGTTTGGCAGGTCGAAGTTAATCACGTGTGAGAGCTGGTCAATATCGATGCCGCGGGCGGCAATGTCTGTAGCCACGAGAACACGGGTCTGACCCGACTTGAAGTTTGCAAGTGCACGCAGCCGCGCGCCCTGGGACTTGTCGCCATGGATGGCACCCGCGGCGATGTCTGCCTTGCCGAGCGCCTTGGCAATCTTGTCAGCACCATGCTTGGTTCGCGAAAAAACCAGAACCGAGCTTATTTTCTTGTCCTTGAGCAGCTCTATGAGCAGCTTAATCTTGTTTGGCTTGTCCACAAAATAGATACATTGGCTGATCGCGTCCACAGTCGAGGAAACCGGCGTTACGGCAACGGTGACAGGCTTGTTGAGAATAGAGCCTGCAAGCTCCGCAATCTCCTTGGGCATGGTTGCGGAAAACAGCAGCGTCTGGCGTTTTTGCGGCAGCTTTGCGATAACCCTTTTTACGTCGTGGATGAAGCCCATGTCGAGCATGCGGTCAGCCTCGTCTAAAACAAAGGTGTTCACGCCGCTCAGATCGCAGAGGCCCTGACCCATGAGGTCGCAGAGCCGGCCCGGCGTCGCCACCAGGACATCAACCCCCGCCTGCAACGCGGCGACCTGCGGAGCCTGACCCACGCCGCCGAAGATGACGGTGGTCTTGAGGCCGGTGTAGCGCCCGTAAGTGCTGAAGCTCTCGCCAACCTGCGCGGCAAGCTCCCTCGTAGGGGTGAGCACAAGCGCCTGCAGAATATGCTCCCTGTTGCTTGAGCGCTCGCCGTACAGCCTTTGCAGTATAGGCAGGGCAAAGGCCGCGGTTTTACCCGTCCCCGTCTGTGCGCAGCCGAGCACATCGCGCCCCTCAAGCAGCAGCGGAATAGTCTGCGCCTGTATGGGCGAAGGCTGCTCGTAGCCCTCGCGCTCGACGGCCTTAAGTATAGGTTTTATTAAGTTTAAATCTGTAAAAGTCATTAAATCTCCTTATTTGAATTGTATTATCAGTATTTATATTTATAAAAAATCGTTCCCACAGGAATATAAATCAATTCCCATAGAAACGATTTTGGTGCGCGAGGCGGGACTTGAACCCGCACGTCCTATTGGACACTAGAACCTGAATCTAGCGAGTCTGCCAATTCCACCACTCGCGCATTTTGTTGCCAAATCATAATAGCATTTGGCGGACAAAATGTCAACATCTATTCCCCGCGACGGATAATTTCTTTTCTCCATATTGTCATTTGTACACTGACGGGATATAATATAGATTAATTAGTCAACAGGAGGGCCTTATGGATATTAACAGACCACAGCTCAAGGCGGCTGCCCGCGTCGCGCTGAAGGAGTCGAAGGCAAACCCATATATTGTCACACTCATCTACGTCATAATCTCGACCGTGCTATCATACCTCAACGCCGGTATTTTTAAAACCAACGAGATACTCCACGCAATTGAGTCGGGAACAACATTGACCGCGTACGATCTGATGCGTTACGCGCCGTCCGGCTTTGAGTACATTCTCGGACTGATGCTGAGGCTTATGACACTCATGCTGTCTGTCGGCTTCATCATATTCGCACTCAAGGTCTGGAGACGGCGGGAAAACTCAATCGGCAACCTCTTCGACGGCTTTGCGATTCTTCTTCGCATCATCGGACTGGAGATTGTCATGGGTATCTTTATATTTTTGTGGTCACTGCTGCTGTTCATCCCCGGCATCATCGCCTCATTGAACTACAGCCGTGCCATATACCTGCTCATAGACCATCCGGAAATGAGCATCCTGGACTGCATACGCGAGAGCAAGCGCTTAATGACAGGACGCAAGGGGGAGTATTTCATCCTCGCCCTCTCCTTTTTGGGCTGGATGATCCTATGCTCTTTTCCCGTGGGTGTGAGCCCGATTTTAGACATAATCTCAGCGGCGATCGCGATATACGTCACACCTTATATTCAGGTGACCTACGCAGGCTGGCACGACTCTGTCGTGCAACAGGACAGACAGCGCAGTGTAAACGACGGCACTCCTCCGTACACGAACGGAAATGGGTGGTAGAATCGTGAAAACCTGCTACATCGTCGGCGCGGGCGAGCTCGCTCCCGCGCGACTGACCCCCGCCCGGGGCGAGCTCGTAATTGCGGCTGATGCCGGAATTGCACATCTCGAGCGCTTAGGCATAGCGCCCGGACTCATCCTTGGCGACTTCGACTCGCTCGGCCATGTGCCAAAGGGCAAAAATGTCGAGGTCTGTCCTGTTGAAAAGGACGATACGGACACGCTTTTAGCCGTGCGTCGCGCCCTGGAGCTGGGCAACAGGCGCATTCTCATTTTCGGCGGCGTCGGCGGCAGCAGGCTCGACCACACTCTGGCGAATATCCAGACTCTCGCCTTTGCAAACCGGCGCGGAGCCGAGGCATTTTTATTCGGAGAGGGCTATGCGCTGACTGCCATGTCCGGCTGTAAGTTGAGCTTTGACGCAGGCTACAGTGGCGATTTTTCGATCTTCTGCCACGGCTCGGAGGCGACCGGCGTCATTGAGCGCGGTCTGAAATACTCATTGAACGATGCCAGGCTCAGCAGCGACACACCCCTTGGTGTGAGCAACGGCTTCACCGGCGAGGGTGCCGAGGTCAGCGTCCGCGAAGGAACGCTGATCGTGTACTGGAAGGACGACGCCAAGCTGCCTCTGCCCGAAAGAGTGAGTCTATGACAACAAAAACCCCCGCCGTTAACCGGCGGGGATTTTTTATATCACACCGGCCCTCTGTAGGCGAAATAAATCGCCACGACGAGCAGGATGAACTCGAAGAAAATGATGAGCGGTATTCCGACGGTGAAGCTCACATGTTTTGTCTTGTGCCGGAACTTATTCATGCCCAGCAGCGCGCCGGGGCCGCCGCCTAAAATGGCGGTCATGAACAGCGTCGCCTCCGGTATTCTGCGGCGGCCTTGCTGGGCGCGGCGCTTGTCCGAACGCATCAGCAAAAACGCGTCGAGGTTAATAAACAGCAGATAGAACCCCAAAACACTATACAAAAGCTTCATTTCTTGTCTGTACCCGCCTTTTTATTATCTCCCGGCTTCTTTTTTGAACGGCGATGCTCCGGTCGGACGAGGCAGCCCTTGTTAAAGCCGATCAGGTCGGTTCGTCCTGCCTCACGCAGAGCCTCGATGACCAGACGGCGGTTTGACGGATTGCGAAACTGCAGCAGAGCCCGCTGCATCGCCTTTTCCTTCGGCGTGCGCGGAACATAAACCGGCTCCATTGTATAGGGGTTTATTCCAGTGTAGTACATGCAGGTTGAAACCGTGCCGGGTGTGGGATAGAAATCCTGAACCTGCTCCGGCCGGCGACCCGTGCGCTGCAAATATTCGGCAAGCTCCACAGCGTTTGCCATGGTGCTGCCCGGATGGCTGCTCATGAGATAGGGCACGACGTACTGCTCCTTGTCATAGCGCTGGTTCAGGCTCTTATACTTATCCATGAAGCGCTCATAAACGTCGATATGCGGCTTGCCCATGCAGTCGAGGACCTCGTCTATGCAGTGTTCAGGCGCGACCTTAAGCTGACCTGAAACATGATGCCGCACGAGCTCGGCAAAGAAATCGCCGCGCTTGTCGCAGAGCATATAGTCGAAGCGGATGCCGCTGCGGATAAACACCTTCTTCACGCCCGGGATCTCACGCAGCTTTCGAAGCAGGTTCAGGTAATCCGAGTGGTCGGCGTCCAGATTCTTGCAGGGTGTGGGTGCAAGGCAGTTTTTGTTGGCGCACATGCCGTTTTCAAGCTGCTGCTCGCAGGAGGCGTGGCGGAAGTTTGCCGACGGCCCACCCACGTCGGAGACATAGCCCTTCCAGAGCGGGTGCCCGGTCATGGTCTCAACCTCACGCACGACGCTCTCGTGGCTGCGGCAGCTTATCATGCGTCCCTGGTGAAAGGCGAGCGCACAGAAGCTGCAACCGCCGAAGCAGCCGCGGTTGTGCGTGACCGAAAATCGAACCTCCTCGATAGAGGGAACTCCGCCCAGCTCTTCATACATCGGGTGAACCTCACGAGTATACGGCAGCTCCGCCACGCGGTCGAGCTCCTTCGTGGTAAGCGGCATCGCAGGCGGATTCACAACGAGATAGCGCGCGTCATGCGCCTGCGCCATCACGCGTCCGCGGATCGGGTCATGCTCGGCATATTCTATCTGAGTTGCCTCGGCATAAGCGCGCTTAGACTCACACACCGCGTTATATGACGGCAGCATAATGGCATCGGCGGGTGCCTCAGCTGCGATGTAGGCGGTTCCGGCAATATCCGTCATCTCGGATACAGGGCGCTTGCGCTTGAGTCTCTTGGCGATCTCAATGGTTGCATACTCGCCCATGCCGTAGGTCAACAGGTCTGCCTTGGCGTCGAAAATGACACTGCGGCGCACCTTGTCATCCCAATAATCGTAATGCGCAAAGCGGCGCAAGCTTGCTTCAAGCGAGCCGATCACTATGGGTATGTCCGCACCGAAGGCTTCACGCGCACGGTTTGCATACACAATGACAGCGCGATCGGGTCTCAGCCCCGCCTTCTTGCCGGGCGAGTAGAAGTCCTCCGCACGGCGATGCTTTGCGGCGGTATAATGTGCCACCATGGAGTCGAGATTTCCGGCACCGATCATGACGCCGAGGCGGGGCCTGCCCATGTCCTCAAACGCCTTTGCGCAGTGCCAGTCCGGCTGACAGAGCACCGCCACGCGGTAGCCCTCGGCCTCCAGCACGCGGGCAATGACCGCCGTGCCGAAGCTCGGATGATCGACATACGCGTCACCGCCGACAACGAGAAAATCGTACCACCACCAGCCGCGCTCCTGCATCTCCTCGCGGGACACAGGCAAAAAATTAAAACGCTCCATAGTTTCCCTTTCTCAGTCCAGCTCGCCGTAATACCAGCCGCTGGTGCCCTTATGCTTTACAAGATATCCCCGGCTCGTCTTTTTAGTGACCGAGACCTCGTCACCTGCTTGAAGCGGCAGGGCATAGTCCGTGCAGTCGTTGCACCAGACCTCCTGCGTCACGCCGTACAGATACTCCGTGAGTATATCCAGCTCGTAACCGCTGCGAATATGCAGACAGCGCGAAAACTCCTCACCGCGCTCCAAAACGCGCACTTTATTGTCGCCCCAGCGCACATAAATGCTCGACTCCGAGCCCTCTTGCGCTGTTTTAACCCGTCTTACGGGAAAGCTGTCATATGCGACAAAATCAAAGTCTGTGCTGCCGTTGTGCGGGATAATAAGCGCGTTCAGCTGACCGTCGTCCTTGAGTATACATCCGCCGTCTATGCTGATTATGCGGCTTTCGCGGTCTATTACGGGATTTGCGCAGGCTGTGTCTCCGCTGTAGAGCATGACGGGCCAGTGCCCGACGATGACCCACTTGTCAAAGCTCCTGCCCTGGCGCATGAAGTTATCGTTTTTCATGCAGGCCCAGACTCCCCAGTCCTCGGGCTTGCCCTCCGGCAGACCGCCGTGGACAAAGGTATAGTGCTCAGTCTCTATGACCTGCGGCATGGCGCGCAGAAAGTCAAGCTCCGGCACAAAGGCCTCACACAGTGCCGAGCGCAGGAGATCCATGTCCAGATTTTCCGTAACCTCAAATCCGATTTCCTGGCACATCTGGGCGAGCAGCCCCGGGCCCCAGCCGTTTCGATCAGTCGTCGACAGCATGTATTTTTTCACATATTCGTCCGACTGGGCGGTCGGATTATCAAGCTCCCTGTCCCAGCAATCGCAGTTGCCGCTGACAAATAAAACACGGCGGCGCTTGGAAAGCTCCATGGCAAAGCGCAGAGTGTTGAGGCTTTCCCGACCTTTTTCGAGCAGGTCTCCGCAGATGATGAGCGTATCCTCCTCAGTCAGCTGAAGCTTGTCAAGTAATCCCTTGAAATACGGCAGATTAGCGTGTACATCTGATACCGCGATGATGCGACCGTGCTCAGGCAGGGTTATTTTGTGTATAGTGGCAGGCGATTTCATCTTCAAATCTCTCTTTCCATGAGTAGCTGGTTCGAGGCGACACCGGGATCGACCCTAATCTCGGTGAAGCCGTAGTACTTGTAGAAGCTTATGGCGCGCTCGTTTGTGACAGCGACGTGCAATCTCAGCTTTTTGCGACCAAGCTGCGAGAAATACGCCGCGGCACAACCTATAAGCTGAACGCCGAGTCCCCTGCCGCGATATTCCGGCAGGAGATAAAACAGGCTTATCCAGCCCACGCCGTCATCCTTGCCTCTTCTCGTATCAAGCTCCAGCACTCCGGCGGGGTTTTCTCCGCTCATGACCTTAATGAGGCTGTCCGGATCCTTCGCCGTGTGACAGCGCGCGGAGGAGAGATAGACGCTGGAGACGAAGCCTGAGTCCGTGCCGTGGGCGACTCTCCAGGAGTCACGGTAGCAGCTAAGATAAAAGCCCGCGTCATCCTCGTTTCTGGGGTCAAGGCGAACATAGCGCATGTCGGACTCATCCTTGCCGTCCTCGTCGCGCCACCATTTCTGCTTAGCGAAGGTGGAAAGCGCCTCGCCCAGATGCGAGTTATCGTTGTAGTATTCGACCGTCATTTTATCTCCGTCCACATTAACCAGTGACACAGAGGTGTTGTCGCCGTGCATCATGGATGCCGAATCAGCCGCGGGGACAGCCATTACGCCCATCAGGAAGATCTTAATGGCCATGCCGTGTGAAACTATGGCGACGGTCTGCCCCTCATGCGCTGAGGCGATATCACGCACTGCGGCGGTGACCCTTGCCTGAACCGCCTCGTAAGCTTCACTGCCCGGAACCTTCCACTTTGACAGGTCATTATTAAAATGTCTCATTTGTTCGTTATATTCGCCCGTGAGCTTGCCCCAGGCCTCGCCCTCCCATACGCCCATATTTATCTCGCGCAGGCGCTCTGTCCTATTCAGCTCAAGCTCACGTCCGCGCAGGATAGCGTCCGCGGTTGTGACTGTCCGATCAAGGTCACTGCAATACACAGCATCTATTTGGATATCCTTAAAGCGCTCTGCAAGCGCGTCAATCTGCTTGTATCCACGCGGCGTTATCTTCCCGTTCCAATGTCCCTGAGCGCGGCGAAATAGGTTGCCCTCTGCTTCAGCATGGCGAATAAAATATAATTTGGTCATATGTCCCCCTTCTGCGAGGCGCTATTGACCGCTTGCCCCGCGTCGGTTATAATGTTTAATCATGATATTGTACAACAATTCCCGCCGAGAAACAAGTGGCGGGCAAACTACTGTGTTGAAAAGGGGCTTATCTTGAAAGTAATACATCTCATCAGCGGAGGCGATACGGGCGGAGCCAAAACTCACGTGCACTCCCTGCTTTTTAACCTCTCAAAGTCCGTGGATATAACCCTCATCTGCTTTCGCGACGGACCCTTCGCGCAGGAGGCGGCTGAGCTCGGGATAGACACGCGCGTGTTTGCCGGCCGCTTCTTCTCCGCACTTGACGAGGTCGCAAGTTTCATAAAAGATGGCGGGTTCGAGCTGATCCACTGCCACGGCTCGCGGGGCAACCTCGCCGGAGCGCTGCTGACACGCAGGACGGGCCTGCCTGTGCTCAGCACAGTTCACAGCGATTATAAGCTTGACTATCTCGGCCGCCCAATGGCGGCGATGACCTATGGTCTTTTAAATAAAGTTGCACTGCGCCGCATCCGCTACCACATCGGCGTGTCGGACACCATGCGTGAGCTTTTAATCTCGCGCGGGTTTCGCCGCGGCACAACCTTCCCGATATATAACGGCATAGATTTTGACCGTGCGATGCCGCCGGTTGATTCCAGGGCGTTTTACAAACGGCTCGGCTTTGAAGTTTGCGATGGTGATCTCGTCATCGGCGCTGCTGCGCGGCTGGATCCCGTCAAGGATCTCTCAACGCTCATTTGTGCATTTGCGGAGGCAAAAAAGCAGCATCCGGAGCTAAAACTCCTCATCGCCGGCGAGGGTGCCGAGCGAGAGCGGCTCAGCTCCCTTGCAAAGGAGCTCGGGGTCCGGGACGCCGTCTGTCTTGCCGGCTGGCTTGATGACATGGACGAATTTTACGGCTCAATACATATAAATGCACTGACCTCTATCTCGGAGACCTTTCCCTATGCCATAACCGAGGGAGCGTTCCACCGTCTTCCGACCGTGAGCTCCCGCGTGGGCGGCATACCGCGGCTCGTGGAGGACGGAGTTACCGGTCGCCTGTTTGAGCCGGGAGATGCTGCCGCGCTGGCCCAGGCTCTGTCGGAGCTTGCGGCGGATGCACAGCTTCGTTCAAGACTCGGCAACGCGATATTTGAGCGCGCGGCGCGCGATTTTTCGATGGATGAGACCTGCCGCGAGCAACGAGCGGTCTATGACGAGATTCTTGAGCGTGAGCATAATGCCGGCCGCGCCGGTGTTATTATCTGCGGCGCCTACGGAATGGGCAACGCGGGAGACGAAGCGATACTCGACGCAATTGTCGACGAGCAACGCAGCATCAATCCGCTCATGCCGATAACGGTTCTGACACGTGATCCCGCCGGAACACGCGAGAGACTGGGCGTAGACGCGACGCACACCTTCAACGTTCCCAGCTTTCTGCGCATCATGGGGCGGAGCATTCTCTACATCAACGGCGGCGGCAGCCTTATTCAGGATGTCACCAGCCGACGTAGTCTCTGGTATTATCTTTTCACCCTGCGCATGGCGAAAAAGCGCGGCTGCCGCGTCATGATGTACGGCTGCGGCATCGGGCCTGTAACCCGCCCTGCCGGTATCGAGAGCACCAGACGCACGCTTGATGAATGCGTGGATATCATCACCCTGCGTGAGCCGGACAGCATGGAGCAGCTTCGCGCCTTCGGCGTGACGAAGCCGGAGATAATTCTCGCCTCCGACCCTGCTCTAACGCTCTCCCCCGCGCCGGAGCAAGAGGTTTTTGAGGCTCTGCGCGCCGCCGGTGCAGACCCAAACGGAAAATACATATGCTTTGCGCTTCGGCTCTGGCCGGGCTTTGACGAAAAAGCCCGCGTCTTTGCAGCCGCCGCGAAACATGCTTACGAGGCGCACGGCCTGACGCCCGCCTTCATAAGCGTCAACCACAAACTCGACGGTGAGGCGAGCGAAAAGGTTGCAAAACACCTGGACGGCACGCCCTGCGTTTTCCTCACAGAGCAGATGTCCTCGCCGCTCACGATCGGAGTTATGGGCAGGATGGAGATTGTCGTCTCCATGCGCCTGCACGGGCTCATCTTCGCCGCGGGTCAGGGCTTGCCGCTCGTCGGCGTGAGCTACGACCCCAAAGTCACGGCCTTCTTGCGCTGTGTGGACGGCGGCTGTGTCGAGCTTGAGGATTTGTCCGCGGACAGACTCTGCTCACTCATAGACGAGGCGGCGGCAAAGCGCGCAAAGCCCGAGGTTCTGCGTGAGAGCGTTCGGACTCTGCGTGAGCTTGAGGCGCACAATACAGGGGCGGCCGCAAGGCTGCTCGGGAAGGGTGAAAAGTGATGCTCAATGCAGCAGTTTTGGTTTCGGGTGACGGGGCGGAGCTCCAGTCCCTGTTTGACAGTGTATTTTTCGGAGAAATTGAGGGCTTTAAGCTCGCTGCCATGATATCCTCAGACCCCACGGCATACGCGCTCACACGGGCACATGCCGCAGGAATTCCGAGCTACATTGTCGAGGAGAGTCTGTTTCCAAACGGCGCTTCCTTCAACCTGGCACTGCTCAACAAGCTTCAGGATCTGGACATTGACCTTGTGATTCTGGCGGGTTTCGCGCCGAGGCTTGGCGAGGGTCCCGCAAGGGTTTACAGCGGTCGGGTAATCAGCGTTCGCTGTGCACTGAGCCCGGCGTTTGATGATGCACGCGAGCTTGAAACCTGCGAGCTGGCGGTTGAGCGCGGCGTGAAGTGGTCAGGGGCGACAATCTGCCTGCTTACCGATTCGGGCACGATCGGCAAAATACTGATGCAGAAGCCGGTTGAGCTTTCACCGGACGACAGCGGCAGCTCATTGCGCCGCCGTATAATTATCGATGCCGTCTGGGAGCTTTTGCCCGCCGCGATAAGACAGTACATAAACGCAAGGAAACAGTAGCCAAATAAATAAAGGCTGCGTACCCGGTTTCAAATAACCGGGTACGCAGCCTTTTTATTTTGTAAGCTTACAGCTTCCAGATGTTCTTTGCGTATTCGTCAACCGCACGGTCTGCGGCAAAGATGCCGCTTTTCGCGATATTAACCAGGCTCATGCGTGCAAATTCGCTCTTGTTTCGCGCCATGTCGTAGAGTCTGTCGTGGCAATCAACATAGGAGTCGAAGTCTGCCAGCAGCATGAACTGGTCGCCGCCGTAGACGAGGTTCGACACGAGATCTGCATAGCTCTTGCCGTCTGCGAAGCCGGAGTTCATGCGCCCCAGCACACGGTCAAGACGCGGGCTGCCGCTTGCCACAGACGCGGGGTCATAGCCTGCGTTCTTTCTGGCAACGACCTCGTCGGCACGCAGACCGAAAAGGAACATATCCTTGTCGCCCAACTGCTCGTGCATCTCCACATTCGCGCCGTCAAGCGTGCCGATGGTCACAGCGCCGTTCATCATGAGCTTCATGTTGCCGGTGCCGGAGGCCTCCTTGCCTGCAGTTGAAATCTGCTCGGACACCTGCGCCGCGGGCATCAGCCGCTCAGCTACAGAAACGCGGTAGTTCTCCAGGAAAAACACCTGCAGCTTGCCCTTGCAGAGGGGATCGGAGTTTATATCGGCAGACAGCGAACAAATCAGCTCAATTATCCGCTTCGCGGTTCTGTAGCCCGCGGCGGCCTTAGCGCCGAAAATGAAGGTGCGCGGCACAAAAGCCATGTCGGGATTGTCGTGAATCCTGTCCTGCAGGTGGGAGATGAGCATCGCGCACATGAGCTGGCGCTTATACTCGTGCAGGCGCTTGACCTGAACGTCAAAAACGGCATTGCAGTCGAGCTCCATGCCCTGGGTTTTGCGCACATATTCCGCGAAGTCAAGCTTGTTAAATTCCTTAATCTCCTGCAGCCTGAGCAAAACTTCCTTGTCATCCTCGAACTTGAGCAGGTTTATAAGCTGCTCGGGCTTTCTCATATAGTCGGGACCGATGAGCTCGCGTATCAGCGAGTCAAGCCTGGGATTGACCTGAGACAGCCAGCGGCGATGGTCGATACCGTTGGTGATGTAGGTGAACTTATCCGGCCAGAAGGAGCTCACGTCTGCAAACAGGTCGCGCTTAATTATGTCGCCGTGCAGGCCGGAAACGCCGTTTATCATATAACAGCCTGCCAGGCACATATTCGCCATATGAACCTTGCCGCCGTCGATTATGGCGTTCTTCGCCACTCTTGCACCGTCTCCGTCAAATTTTTCGGTCAGGAAGGCACGCCAGCGGCGGTTTATTTCACTTATGACGTCGAACACGCGCGGTAACAGACCCTGAAGTATGCCCTGAGGCCAGGCTTCGAGCGCCTCGCTCATCACGGTGTGATTTGTGTAGGCGACGCAGCTTGAAACGACCTTCCAGGCCTCATCCCAGCCGAGTCCGTCCTCGTCGATGAAGATGCGCATGAGCTCGGGAATCATGAGCGTCGGATGTGTGTCGTTTATGTGCACCACATGGTGCTCTGCAAAGGAGCGCACATCGCCCCAGCGCTCACGGTGTGCTCTGACGATGGTCTGAGCCGTGGCGGAGACGAAAAAGTATTGCTGCTTCAGGCGGAGGGTCTTGCCCTCCATATGATCGTCCGCAGGATAGAGCACCTTGGTGATAACCTCAGCCATAGTGCGCTGCTCCATGCTCTTGACATATTCACCCTCGGAGAACTGGTACATATCAAGTGAGTTCGGGCTGTGGGCCTCCCAAAGCCTGAGCGTGTTTATGTGCCCGCCCCCGTAGCCGGAGATGAGCATGTCACGCGGAACCGCGAGCACTGTGGTGTAGTCCTTGAGCTCCGAGTGGCAGTTGCCGTAATAGTCCCAGTTTTCCTCGACCCTGCCGCCGAAGCGAATCTCGACCGTGTCCTCGTGTCTGGGAATCAGCCAGCTCTCAGCGGCTATTTTCCAGTCGTCGGAGGTTTCGCTCTGTCCGCCGTTTTCGATGCGCTGACGGAAAATTCCCAGCTCATAGCATATGGAATAGCCCGTTGCGCTGATGCCCTCGGAGGCCATACTGTCCATATAGCAGGCAGCAAGCCTGCCGAGGCCGCCGTTGCCAAGGCCGGCATCGGGCTCGGTTTCAAAAATATCGGCGGCACTGCGGCCCATGTCCTCAAGCGCGCCTGTGAGCGCCTCGGCAAGGCCGAGGTTGAAGGCGTTTTTCATCAGGCTTCTGCCCATGAGAAACTCCATGGACAGATAGTGAACCTGCTTATCGGGCTGCTCAGCCCGCTCGAACGCCAAAAGGCGGCTCATTATCTCACGTATAACGATGGCGCTGGCCTGAAAGACCTGCTCATCTGTTGCGTCTGAGTTCGTCACACCGAAATGCGCGCAGAGCTTATCTTCAAGCGCACCCAGCATCTCATCCCTTGATATTTGTCCTGTTGTCATAGAATTTCCTGCCTGTTTATTTAGATTTTGCTGCCTTTGGGTAGAACCAGGGGTATTCTGGGGCTTCCCGCCAGCGTGACCATGTCGGATATCTCCGTATCCTTGTCGGATATGATGTTTGTGAGCTGCACCCCGGCGCCAACAACAGAATCCTGCATGATGATGCAGTTTTTCAGCTCAGCCCCGCGGCCCACGCGCACTCCGCGGAAAAGGACACAGTTTTCGAGTTTGCCCTCAATGAAGCAGCCGTCTGCCACGAGGCAATTTTTCACCACGGCGTCCTCTCCGTAATATGTGCTGACATCGGCTCTGCCCTTGGTGTACACCGGACGTTCTGTCGGAAACAGATCGTGCCTTGCCCGGGCCCCGAGCATATCCATGTTAGCATTATAATATGCCTTAACCGTCTTAATGGTCAATGCGTAGCCCGGATGCACATATGCGGCGATCTTTCCGCCCTCTGCCAATATCCCGCCGAGACCGTCGCGGTGGAACTTCGGACTGGCCGCACTGTTGCATTTATCCATGATGCTGATGAGCATCTCAGTAGACATTATATACACTTCAAGTGAAGCGTAACCAGCCGCACGGCCGAATCTTTTAAAGAGCATATCCGTGACCATGCCCTCGCCGTCCGTAACGAAATGCTTGTGGCTCTCCGCAGTCTGGTTTGTAACCACTGCGGTCACTGCCGCGTCAGTTTCTATGTGGCGCTCAAGCACCGCTGGCAAATCGATGTTCGCGACCAGCGTGCCCTGTCCGATTACTACGTATTTCTGCTTTATGTCTCTTATATAACCCTCAACCGAGAGCAGAGCATCCATCATGCTCACATTTCCGCCATGTCCGTCCTGGCGGCTGAAGGGCGGCAGCAGGCGCAGTCCGCCGCGCTTGCGGCTCATGTCCCACTCCTTGCCGCTGCCGATATGATCGAGCAGTGACTGATAGTCACGCTGCATCACTACGCCTGCGTCGCGAATGCCTGCGTTCTGCAGGGCCGAGAGTGCAAAGTCGATGATCCTGTAGCGGCCCGCAAAGGGCAGTGAGGCCGAGGTGCGTTTCATGACGAGCTCCCGAAGCTGCGGATTCGAACGATCCGCAAGTATGATTCCATGCATATCAATCATATCGCCGCCTCCTTAGCGTCTACGCTGCAAAAAAGCATCGCACCGGCAGGCACAGTCGCGCCCGCGCCCACGCTTATATCCGGTCCGCAGGTCGCAACGCTCCAGTCATCAGAGCCATCCGGTGTAGCCCCCAGCCTCGCCCCCTTGCCGACCACGGTGTTCTCACCGATGATGGCATAGCGAACCTCAGCCCCGTCCTCAACAACGGCACCGGGCATGAGTATGCTGTATTCCACAGTCGCGCCCTTGCCGACATAGGCCGAGGCAGACAGCACAGAGTTTTCAACCCTGCCGTAAAGCTCACAGCCCTCCGTGACGATGGAGTGGATTATCTCCGACTCCGGTCCCGCGTAATGCGGCGGCCTTATCGGGCTGCGCGCCCTGATGGGCCAGTCGGCGTCGTAAAGGTTAATGAGCGTAGGGGACAACATGTCCATGTTTGCGTCCCACAAACTCTCAATGGTGCCTACGTCGCGCCAGTAGCCCGCGAAGCGGTACGCCCAGAGCTTCTCACCCGCTCCGAGCATGGTGGGGATGATGTTCTTGCCGAAGTCCTTCTGGGAGTTGGGGTCATTCTCATCCGCGATGAGATATTCACGCAGCTTCTTCCAGTTGAAGATATATATACCCATGGATGCCAGATCTGATTTCGGTTCCTTGGGCTTCTCCGCAAATTCGTTTATGTAGCCGTCCTCAGCTGTTGAGAGGATGCCAAGCCGGGTGGCCTCCTGCATGGAGACCTGAATAACCGAGATGGTGCAGGCCGCACCTGATTTCTTGTGCTCCCTGAGCATATCAGAGTAGTCCATCTTGTAGATATGGTCACCGGATAAAATTAGCACATTCTCCGGATCGTACATCTCGATGAAGCCGATATTCTGATAAATTGCATTGGCCGTACCGGAAAACCACGATCCGCGTTCTCCTTCTGACTGGTACGGCGGAAGAACAAAAACGCCCCCGTTTATGCTGTCGAGGTCGTAGGCCTGACCGCTGCCAATGTAGCTGTTGAGCTTCAACGGCCGATATTGCGTCAGAACACCCACAACATCAATGCCGGAATTGGCACAGTTGGACAGTGGGAAGTCGATGATGCGATATTTCCCGCCAAAAGGAACGCTTGGCTTGGCGACGTCCTTAGTCAGCGCATAGAGTCTTGACCCTTGTCCGCCGGCCAGGAGCATGGCTACACAGTCTTTTTTCATGCAGTTCCCCCCATTGTTTTTATCTTACTTTACTGTTGAATCTGGACATTGTCTTGTCCGGACCATCCAGAATATAACTCTCCACAGCCTCGGCTGCGCGCTTCGCGGCCCCGGCAATGTCCTTAGCGTCCTGATTTTTAAAGCTGCTCATGACCCAATCCACCTGATCGTAGTCCGGGTGCGGCACTTCACCGACGCCAATACGAATTCTCGGAAATTTGTCCGTACCTAGGCAGTTTATGATACTACTGAGTCCATTATGTCCGCCGGAACTGCCGGAGGTCTTGACGCGGATGTTGCCGACCGGCAACGCCATATCGTCTGAAACAACAACAACCCGCTCCGGCGGTATTTTGTAAAATCTCACCGCCTGAACCGCAGCTTCCCCCGAAAGATTCATGAAGGTCTGCGGCATCATAAGCATGACTTTTTGCCCGCCTATTTCCACCATTCCCGTGAGGGCGCGGAAGCGAGCTCGGTTTATTTTAATGTTCTTGAGCTTTTCCATGGCGGCTGCCGCCATGAATCCGGCGTTGTGGCGGGTCGCAGCGTATCTGGGTCCCGGGTTTCCAAGAAACACTACAAGCCACTGTGCGCCGCCCCTGTCTTTAAAAAACATAACTGCGCTCCGAAAAAATTATATCAGTCGAACAGAGAGGAGATGGAAACTTCTTCATATATTCTCTCAATGGCCTCGGCAAAAATCGGCGCCACAGAGATATACTTAATTTTATCGCATTTGGGCATATCGACGGGGAACGGAATTGTGTCCAGCAGCAAAAGCTCCTTAATAGGGCTGTTTTCAATGCGCTCCAGAGCGGAGCCCGAAAGCACGCCGTGAGTTGCGCAGGCGTAAATTTCCTTCGCCTTGCCGATCTCCATAAGCGCCTTGGCTGCGTGGCAGAGACTGCCGGCGGTATCGACCATGTCGTCGAGCAGGACAACTCTCTTGCCCTCGACATCACCGATTATATTCATGACCTCTGAGCTGTTGGCCTTCTGGCGGCGCTTGTCCACGATTGCGAGATTGATGTCCAGCTTCTGAGCAAAAGCACGGGCACGAGCCACGCTTCCGACATCGGGCGAGACGACCATGCAGTTATCGTCGCCTTTTCCGAATTTTTCAAGATAGTAGTTTGCGAATATAGGTGCGCCGAAGAGATTATCAACCGGAATGTCGAAAAATCCCTGAATCTGTGCGGCATGCAGGTCCATGGTAAGAACTCTGTGCGCGCCGGCCTCGGTGATGAGGTTTGCGACAAGTTTTGCAGAAATGGGGTCACGGCTCTTTGCCTTGCGATCCTGTCTGGCATAGCCGAAATACGGAATAACAGCTGTGATACGCCCGGCAGATGCGCGGCGCATGGCGTCTATCATCACGAGCAGCTCCATGAGGTTGTCGTTGACCGGCTTGCAGGTGGACTGAACCACGAAAACATCCGCTCCACGCACTGTTTCGCTCAGTGCCAAAGAGACCTCCCCATCCGCAAACGCGGATACAGTGCAATTTCCCAGTTGCTTGCCAAGCCTATAGCATATGGCATTTGCCAGCTCGGGATTCGAATTTCCGGCAAACACCTTAACCTTTTGACCGTGTGGAATCACTTTAATCTTCCTCTCTCATATCTTTCTCGGGCACTAGACCCACTCCGCGGTCATTATACCAAAGTTCGCTGGAAATTCATAGTGATAAAGCCTAAGTTTTTTTCACTCTGTGACAAAGGTACAAAACTTTAGAAATCCTTGCTATTTACATTGACACTTAATTAGTATATACTTTTATAGCTACTTTTTGAGAAAGCGGTTGAAAAAATGCTTGAATTTGAAGAATATAAGGTAAAAATCAATGCCCAGAAGCCCATTTTAGACGCATTGGGCAAGGCTTTGAAGCTAGATGAAGCGAAAGCTGAAATTGCAACTTTGGAGACCGAGAGCGCACAGGACGGCTTCTGGAATGATTTAGAGCGCAGCCAAAAGGTTCAAAAGCGCGTGAAACAGCTCCAAAACAAGTGCGACAAATACACAAAACTCAGCGCCAAGTGGGATGATCTCATCGCCATCTGCGAAATGGCGCTTGAGGAAAACGACGATTCCATGCTCCCGGAGCTTAGGTCTGATTATGAGGACTTTGCAGAGGCTCTGGAGTCCATGCGCCTATCCACTCTGCTGTCCGGCGAGTACGACTCCAACAACGCCATCCTTACGCTCCACGCGGGCGCCGGCGGCACTGAGGCCCAGGACTGGACGCAGATGCTCTACCGCATGTTTACCAGATGGGCAGAGCGCCACGGCTACACCTACACCCTGCTGGACTGGCTGGACGGCGAAGAGGCCGGCGTAAAGTCCGCAACCATCAAGATCGAGGGCGAAAATGCCTATGGCTATCTCAAGAGCGAGCACGGCGTTCACCGCCTGGTTCGTGTCTCACCCTTCGATTCCTCAGGCCGCCGCCACACAAGCTTTGCAGCGGTAGAGGTCATGCCAGAAATCACAGACACCGGCGATATTGAGCTGCGCGATGATGAGATTCAGATGGACATGTTCCGCTCCTCAGGCGCGGGAGGCCAGAAGGTCAACAAAACCTCATCCGCCGTGCGGCTGACCCACCTGCCGACCGGCATCGTGGTCTCCAGTCAGGTTGAGCGCAGCCATTTCCAAAACCTCGAAAATTGCAAGGACATGCTCCGCGCACGCCTGGCAGAGATCAAGGAGCGCGAGCATTACGACAAGATTTCCGACATCAAGGGTGTTCAGATGAGAATCGAATGGGGCAGTCAGATCCGCTCATACGTGTTCATGCCCTATACCCTCGCCAAGGACACCCGCACAGGCTTTGAAAACGGCAACATCAACGCCGTTATGGACGGCGATATTGACGGCTTTATAAACGCCTATCTTTCCATGAAGGCAGGAGAGTAAAATTAAAAGGACTGCATTTTCATTAATTTCAATAGTATTGCTCGTTCTGCTCATGATAATGGGCGGCAGCTTTCACATCGTGGAAGGCAAGGCGGAGGCCGCTCCGCCCACGAGCCTCGCCCAAACCCCGACGCCGGATCCAGCACCCGTGGAAACTGCCGAGCCCAGCCAAACGCCGGAGCCGACTCCCGAACCCACGGCAGAGGTGTTTGAGCTGTCCTTCATCGGCGATATCACACCCGATGCCGTTCCCTATCACCGCGGCAGCGCCGCGGCATATCAGAACGTGGTCAAGGAGGATAACCTCGCCTATGTCTTTGAACACACCCTGCAGTATTTCGAGGATGACGACTTTACCATGGCAAACTTCGAGTGTGTGTTGTCGGACTATACTGTCGCAGCCAGCAAGAACTTCACCTTTCGCGCGCCGCCATCCTATGCAGAGCTTATGACACTTGGCTCCGTGGAATTTGTCACTCTGGGCAATAACCACGTTGAGGACTACGGTCAGCAGGGCTACGACGACACGAAGGCGACGCTGGACAATGCCGGGATCGGCTATGCAGGTCGGGATGAGTACACGATTTATGAGACCGAAAGCGGACTTAAAATAGGTGTCTACGCCGTGAGCTTCGGCAAGACCGCGCAGATAAAGGCGGGCATAAAGGCACTTGCGGACGAGGGCGCGGAGTTTATTATCGCCGCCCTGCACTGGGGCGACGAGGGCAGCTATGACGTAAACTCTCTCCAGCTGGAGCAGGGTCACGCTGCAATAGACGCGGGCGCCGATGTCGTTTACGGCTCACACCCGCATACCTTGCAGCCGGTTGAGTTTTATAACGATCATTACATATTTTACAGCATGGGCAACTGGTCCTTCGGCGGCAACACCGACCCGCGCGATAAAGACACGGTTATTGCAAAGCTCGAGGTGACCCGCGATGTTGACGGAACGGTGTCAGTCACGGACCTTACGCTTATTCCCTGCGCCGCATCCGGCGTGAAGAGCGGCAACAACTACCAGCCCGTTCCCTACGAGGAAGGCAGTGAGGATTATGAGCGCACGATATCCAAGCTCGAGGGCAGCTTCACCGGCTCTAACCTGACCATCCCCTACGAATACGGTTTCAACGAGTATTGATCGCAGGAAACACGGAAGTTTCGGGCTTAACCAAATAAAAAGACACCGCAGGCAAAAACCTGCGGTGTCTTTTTATTATGCTCTGGTTTGCAAGCCGATTAGGCAAGCTCGACCACTGCGCCGACTTCTTCAAGCTGCTTCTTGAACGCCTCGGCGTCGTCCTTGGTGAGACCTTCCTTGATCTTTGCAGGAGCGCTCTCGACAAGAGCCTTTGCCTCTGCAAGGCCAAGACCGGTGATGCCGCGGACTTCCTTGATGACCTTGATCTTCTGTGCGCCGAACTCCTTGAGCACGACGTCAAACTCAGTCTTCTCCTCAGCAACAGGAGCTGCTGCGCCGGCGGCTGCGGGTGCAGCTGCAACAGCGGCGGAGACACCGAAGGTGTCCTCAAGAGCATGTACGAGCTCAGAGAGCTCAAGAACGGAAAGTACCTTGATCTCTTCGATCAGGGCAGTAACTTTTTCGCTGGCCATAGTTGTTTCCTCCTAAGTTATCAGTTAAACCGCTTATTCTGCGGCAGGGGCTTCGGCCGCAGCCTCAACCTCGACTTCGGCTGCGCCCTCTATGGAGCCGCCCTTTTGTTCTACGATCTGGCCCAAAACAACGGCCAGGCTGGTGATGGGTGCGAGCATGGTGCCAAGGACCTTCGCATAAAGCACGTCCTTGCTGGGCAGCTCGGCGATCTCCGCGATCTCCTGATCACTGAGTATCTTGCCTTCCATGAAGGCAGCCTTGACAGTAAATCTGTCGCCCATCTTCTTTGAATACTCGCTGATGATGCGTATGGGGGCGATAGGGTCACCCTGGCTGGTAGCCATTGAGGTAGAGCCCTTCAGCACGGGATCCAGACCTTCCAGACCCGCTTTGGCGATAGCAAACCTTGTCAGAGTGTTTTTGATAACGCTGTAATCAACAGCATTCTCACTTAACTCGCGGCGAAGCTTGGTATCCTCCGCGACAGTGATGCCCTGATAGTCAACAAGTATGCCTGCGCTTGCGTTTTTAAAACGCTCGGCCAGCTGTTCGACTATTGCCTGCTTCTCGCTGAGAACTTTTGCATTTGGCATTTCTTCTGTTTCACCTCCGGTGGTTTTCTCGCGCCCAAATAAAAAAATTTCTCCATGCCAAAAGACATGGAGAAAGAAAGCAATCAAAATTGATAGCCGTCCTCGGCAGGACTTCCGCTTTCGCAGCCTGCTGTCTTTGGAGCGCCACAACAATTTATCAGTATTGCGGTCAATTGTCAAGTAGTATTTTCGTCCTTTTCCTCATTTTCCGGCTTATTAGTCTTTTTAAAGGCGAAAAACCGCTGACCCAGATAATTGAGTCCCGTGAAAATGACCATTCCGACCAGCATCGCCACGTTTTCCTGAACTGTCTGCGATGAATTTTCAAGCATCCGTATCGCCATCGGCTTTGCAAGTTCATATGCAATATAGTAGCACACGGCGATGTTTGCCACGAAGCGCAGCACCTGCGGCAGGCTTGTCTCCTTCGTCTCGAAGGTGTATTTCTTGTTCAAGAAATAGCTGAGGATGCTGCCCACCACGTAGTTCATGACAGTGGATACCCTGTATGAGCAACCCGCAAAATTATATAGTCCAAACATGACCGCAGTTCCAACAAGCGTATTCGCGACCCCGACTATAACAAATTTTAGAAACTGTTTGTCAAAAAAGGCTGAAATGAGCTTCTTCAAAGCATATCCTCCACCTTGCGGCAACATTTTATAAAATTATAACACTTTTCTTAGAAATTACAACGCTCCCATGAGTCCCAAGGCAGAATCCTTGCACCCGTCCTACTTTTCAATCAGCTTGAGAGCGTCCTCAGCAAATCCGCAAATCATGCGGTCAAGCATCGCCAGCAACTCCGCCGCAGGCTCGCGCTCCCGCAGCTCACGCAGGCGCCCAATGGTGCGCTGGTTGAGCCCCAAGGCGTTATAATACTCGCTCTCGACCGCGCGGCGCGATGCCGCGGCGTCCTCCGAGTCAAAGCCCAGAAGAAAATTCGGAGTGGTCTCAAAAAAACTCGCTATGGCGCAGACTGTCAGCGCAGACGGCGTTGTGGGCGCACCCTTGTCCTTGGGTTTCAGGTACTTTCTTATCGCCGGACGGGATACGCCGACGGCATCCGCAAGCTCCTGAATATTGACGGGCTTGCCCTGCTCATTGTTCCCATTCATGAGGTAAGCCAAACGCATGCGGAAAATTGCGTTCACATCCTGCTCGTCGGAGGATGCCGAAACATCCTTCGCCTCTATCGGGCGCTCACGTCGTTTCGGCTTGTCCTCCCTGACGATTTTTTCCCTGACTGCCCTTTCCTTTACGGGCTTCTGCTTAACCTGCTTTTCCTTTGCAGCTTTTTCCTTCTTTTCTGCGATCTGTTCTTCCTCGTTTTTCTCTGAATCAATAGTTTCGTTCGACATATCTGTACCCCCCAGTACGTAACTTAAGTTACGATAAAATTTAAACACTGACAGTGCTGTTTGTCAAGGGTAAATATGTCTATTGTACGCGTTTTTATCGACATGCAAAAAATAACCTTCTGCTGAGTTCCGCTTCCTGACCGCTCGTGGCGGCAGCCGGAGGACCTCCCGACAGATCCGCCGGCTTTTTTATATAAATTTATTTTTTTCATAGACATCTCCGAAAAAGGTGATAAAATTCTAAGGGGACCTGGAACAAAGCCCTGCCGAAAACAGTCGTAACGCTAACGCACTCCTGCACATAAAACAACATAAAGGAAGCCTGACTGTCTTGAAAATCAGAGTCCAGTCCGGCGGGGCGCACGAAGCCCCCGCAAAAACAACTAAAAAAAGAAAAAGACGCAAGCTGCCTGTAGTCATATGCAGCATACTGGCTGTTGTGGCTCTGCTCTGCGGTGCTTATATGCTCTGGGAAGCCCCGCCCGACCGCCAGGGAGGGCTCAGCACGCCCCGGCCCACACCCGGCGAAGTCACAACCTCACCGGAGGACGACGGGCTTACATCTCCCAAGAGCGCGGCAGACAGCGGAATATACACTTTCCTGATCGTCGGCATGGATAAGGTCGGCTACAACACCGACACCATCATGGTCGGCAGCATAAACACCACAGACCACACAATTGACGTTGTCAGCATACCGCGCGACACGCTCGTGAATATTCCGGGTTCTGTGAAGAAGGTCAACACGCTCTACAGCGCAAGCATGAACTCCGGCGGCAACGGCATTGACGGAATGCTCGAAGGTGTTCGCGATCTGCTCGGCTTCAGTGTCGATTTTCACGCGGTAGTCGATCTGACCGCCTTTGTGGAGCTTGTCGATGCCATCGGCGGCGTGACCTACGATGTTCCGGTCGACATGTACTACGACGATCCGGTTCAGGATCTGCATATATCAATACCCAAGGGTGAACAGTGGCTCTCCGGCGAGGAGGCTCTCAAGGTCGTGCGCTTTCGCGCGGGCTATGCCTCTGCCGATATAGGCCGCATCGGCACTCAGCAGGACTTTCTCAAGTCGGTTGCAAGCCAGATGCTCACACTCGGCAACATACCGAACCTGCCCAAGTTTATCAGTATCTTCACCGAGTATGTGGATACCGACCTGACCGCCGCCAACATCTCGTATTTTGCCCGGCAGTTTCTGATGTGCAGCGGCGGCAACATCACCTTCCACACCATGCCCGGCAACTATGCCGACAGCGTTCGCGGCTTCTCATACGTCTCGCTCTACCTTGATGAGTGGCTCGAAATGGTCAACGACTTCCTAAATCCCTACAGTGAGCCTGTCACGAGCGCAAACGTCAACATCCTCACCCACCACAATGGTTCCTTCCAGTCCACGGTTGGCTATGTGTCCGGCGGGGAAAATTCCTTCCTCAATATGTCTGACTACTTAAACTCCATCGGCCTGGGCTCTTCAACCCCCTCAGCGGAACCCTCCGCCGAACCCGAGCCCCCGGTTGATCCTGTAGATCCGACGGCAGACCCCGAAGCACCAGCTGTGCCGACAGACCCGACCGAACCGGCTGATCCCGGCAGCGATTTTGAAGAGCTCATAATAGAGCCGTAAGCGTGACCATACAAAAAGCCTCGCCAATGCAAATTTGCATCGGCGAGGCTTTTATTATTCCTCTTCGCTCTGCTGACTGCGGCGCTCGCGATAAAGTATCTCGTTATTGTAGAACTTCCAGCAGTTATAGAACACGATCAGGTACCAGGCGTATCCAACCATTGAGACAATCATAGCCATGTATGATGCCAGCGTTGCAAAATCAGGCATCGCCGCGGACAAAAGCAGGCAGAAAACGTCTGCCGCCTGACAAATTGCAATCACCAGCCAGGCCTTATGCAGCTTATCCGCACCAAGATAGACATCCAGCTGTTCGCTGATGTCCTTGACTGCCCTTGTCAGGCAATACAGGATGTACACTCTCACAACCGTGCCCACGATACCCAGGAGCACAAAAATAATCACAATTTCGTGCACAATTATGATGCCGAACAGGTTGAACAAATAGTCCACACCCGTTACAAATACCATGAACACGGCAGGGCCGCGCAGCTTCTCCAGCCATATGCTGGGCATCAGCCGCCTGCAGCCATGCAGAATCAGCAAATACCCTAAAAAATCCGGCAGCAGGCCGATAATGCTGCCGCCGACGCTTATGTTGAAGTCAAAAAAACTCAGGATAAGTCCCCAGAATATAAATTTCATATCTATCTCCCCTGACTCTGCCTAAATATATGGCTTATCAATCTGTATCTTCGGATGTGAATTATCCCAGAGCTCGTGCACAACTGCCTCAAGTCTGGTCTTGAGCTCTTCGGGGCTCATTTTGCTGTCCAGCGGCAGCACCGCGTCAAAAATGACGTTCGTGTGCGTCGGCCCGTCCACAATGCGGAAATCGTGAATGCTCACTGAAGGATTAATTTGCTCAATTTTTGAAACCAGCTGCTCCCGCATGAGTGATACCTTGCTGTCGTCCGTGCTTATGGGGTCCATGTGGATAACCGCCTGACAGCCGAGCTTTTTTGCAAGCTCATACTCCGCCGTGTCTATCGCGTCGTGCAGCTCAAATATATCTCCGTCGCCGTAGACCTCGGCGTGCAGGGATATCATGAGCCTGCCCGGGCCGTAATCGTGAACGATGAGGTCGTGGATATTCACCACCTCGGGGTGGGCCAAGACAATTTCATAAATCTTCCCGACCAGCTCCGGACTCGGCGCTCTGCCCAAAAGCGGACTTATCGTGTCCTTTGCGGACATGAAGCCCGACCAGATGATGAACAGCGCCACTCCCGCACCGCTCCAGCCATCGATATTGACACCGAAGAAACGGTTCACGAGCATGGAGATGAGCACCGCCCCCGTCGCCGCGCAGTCGGAGATGCTGTCGCTCGCCGTGGCACGCATTCCGGGCGAGTCGAGCTTTTTGCCGATCGTGCGGTTGTATAGGTACATATAGGCCTTCACAAGGATGGAGACGGCGAGGATAATTATCGGCAGAAGTCCAACCTCAACCGCCGCGGGCGCAATTATCTTCGCAATCGATTCGCGGCCGAGCTGAACGCCGACAACAATTATGAGAATAGACACAGCCACGCCGGAAATATACTCGATCCTGCCATGCCCGAAGGGATGGTCAAGGTCGGGCTTTTTCGCCGCGAGGTTGAAACCCAGCAGTGTTATGACAGACGAAGCCGCGTCCGAGAGGTTATTAAACGCGTCCGCAGTCACGGCGATCGAACCGGAGATCACGCCCGCCATGTATTTGCCGCCAAACAGCAAAATATTCAGAAATATTCCCACGACCGAGCAGAGCACGCCATAGGCTCTGCGCACGCGCTCATCTGAGTAGTTCTCAGCGTTTTTTATAAATGTTCTTGCCAGCAGCTTTATCACAAAAGCCCCTCGCTTTCAAAAAATGATTCTTATCAATATATCATACTCCCATTTGTAATGAAAGTACAATTACCAGTAAAAAATATATTGACAGCCTGCACCACTTGTATTACTATGAATGATGCAAAGGGGGTGTATATGTGCTATTGCTGCTTGATCTTTCAGGGGACACACCCATCTATCAGCAGATTCGAAATCAAATAGTTGTAGGCATAGCCTCCGGCGAACTGAAGGCCGGGGAAAGGCTGCCCACCATCCGCGCTCTGGCGGAGCAGGCGGGAGTCAATATGATGACGGTCAACAAGGCCTACGCCCTTTTAAAGCAGGAGGGCTATATAACGGCTGACCGCCGCGGCGGAACGGTCGTAGCTGACGCAGGCACTGTCAGCGCAGTCCTGCCACCGGAGAGTGTGGAGCAGTTGCGCGTTATTATATCAGAGGCAAAAATCGCAGGTGTAAGCCAGGCTGATTTCCTCTCCGTCTGCAAAGAATACTACAGTGAATGGAGGGGTGAATGATGGATTCAGGATTAATTATAATGCTTCTTTGCTGCTATCCCGCACTCATCATTATTTGCGCTATGCTGGCAAACGAAGTTAAACCAAAAAAGAACATGATTCTCAGAGTGACTCTGCCATACTCAGCCAGGACAGACCCTCGTGTACAAGAAATTTGTACAAGCTTTAAATCGCGGATATGGCTCTGTCTTATACCTGTTACCCTGGCACTGGTTCCGGTATTTTTTGTGAAGGCCTCCTCTGTGCAGATCACCATACTCCTGTCCTGGCTACTGTTCGCGCTCCTCGTGCCCAATCTGGTTTTTTTAAAAGCCTATAATCGCCTGCGTGCGCTCAAGCGTGCCGAGGGCTGGGTGACGCCCTATGCCGGGCAGACGGTTGTGGATCTGAAGGCCAATGAAACTGCCTCCAAGCCCTTCTCACCGTGGCTGTTCATTCTGGCTCTCGTCGCCTGTCTCATTCCTCTGATTATGATCATTTTAGAGCCAAACAGCGATGAAAAGCTCGGCTATATCTCGGTTATCGGCGGCTTTGCGCTTATCGCCCTTATGGGCTGGGCGTTTTACCCGGTCATATTCCGGCAGAGGGCAGATATTGTGGACTCTGACAGTCGTGTAAATGCGGCGCTCACGAATGTCCGGCGATATAACTGGGGCAAGCTCTGGCTGTCCTTCTCATGGCTCAGCGCCCTGCTGTGCATAGCAATATGGCTGCTTCGCGGGCACCGGGGCACGCTTTCTGTCTGCACTATTATATATACCCTTGCAATTTTTTATATGGCCATGAGAACAGAATTTGTCACCCGCGCTGCTCAGGAACGCATCTCCGCCCGCAGCGGCATGGGCAACTATGTGGACGAGGACGATTACTGGCTGCTCGGCTCAATCTACTATAACCCGGGCGACAGCCACGTTTTTATAAATGACCGCGTGGGCATGGGCATGGGCGTCAATGTCGGCAGGCCGATCGGAAAAATCGTGATAGGTCTCAGTGCGCTCGCGCTTCTCGCAATGCCCTTTATCGGCGTCTGGATGATGGTGCAGGAGTTCTCGCCTCGCGAGGCCGGGCTGCGCGACGGGATTTTCTATTTTGAACACGTCTCCGAAAGCTATGAGATTCCGCTCGACAGCATTGTGGGCACAGAGCTCATCGGGGAGCTTCCGAAAAGCTTCCGCACAAACGGCACGGGACTCCCGGGCCTGCTTGAGGGGCGCTTCTCCGTCGAGGGTTACGGAAACTGCCGTTTCTGCCTCGATCCGCGCGCCGGGCCGTTTATCGTGCTTAAAACCGACAGTCGAACTTACATCATAAACCTGATGAGCGACGATGAAACTATAAAACTATATGACGAGATAAGGAGTTACAACTATGCTTAGAATTGAGCATCTCACAAAGACCTATGGCGACAAAAAGGCCGTTGACGACCTCTCCCTGCACATCAAGAAGGGTGAAATTTACGGCTTCATAGGCCACAACGGAGCCGGCAAAACCACAACGATCAAGGCCTGCTGCGGTATTATGCAGTTTGACAGCGGTGAAATTTACGTCGACGGTAAATCTATAAAAAAGGACCCGCTCGCCTGCAAGCGCGAGCTTGCGTATATCCCCGACAATCCCGATCTTTATGACTTCATGTCCGGCATAAAATATCTCAACTTTGTCGCCGACATCTACGGCGTGTCGCAGGATGATCGCCAGGCGCGCATACACGACTATGCCGGAACCCTCGAGCTGACGGAGGATCTGGCTCAGCCCATCTCCGCATACTCCCACGGCATGAAGCAGAAACTTGCGGTCATCGCGGCGCTTATACACAAGCCCACGCTCATGATCATGGACGAACCCTTTGTCGGTCTTGACCCGAAGGCCGCGCACAAGCTCAAGCTCATTATGCGGCAGCTCTGCGACGAGGGCGGCGCAATCTTCTTCTCCACCCACGTTCTTGAGGTTGTCGAGAAGCTCTGCGACAAAGTCGCGATCATAAAGGGCGGCAAGCTCGTCATCTCAGGCCCGACAGACGATGTCCGCGGCAACGAATCGCTTGAGGAGGTCTTCCTCGAGCTAGAGGAGGAATAAGGCATGCTCGGTACACTCATAAAGGCACAATTTTCTGCGCTTATGGCGTCTTTGTTCCGCGGCTCGAAATCCAAGAAGAAAAGGGGCGTCATCACAAAGCTTCTCATGGCCCTGCTCGTCATATACGTCGTTGTCGTTTTCATCGGACTGTTTTCAATAACCTTCCTATCAATAGCAGAACCTATGTCGATGATGGGGCTCGGCTGGTTCTATTTCGCGATGGCAGGCATTATGGCATTTAGCATCTGCTTTATCATGAGCGTGTTTATGGCTCAGCAGCTTCTGTTCTCCGCAAAGGATAACGACCTTCTGCTGTCTATGCCAATTCCCACAGCTTACATCCTTGGCTCACGCATGCTGTCACTGCTCGTGATGGACTACGCAATGTCACTTTTCGTCATGCTCCCCGCGGGCATAATCTGGTGGACCCAGGTCAGCGTATCGGCAGTCAGCATCGTGAACTTTATCATCGTATTTCTGCTGTTGCCTCTGCTCACCATGGCCTTCACCTGCCTTTTCGGCTGGCTGCTGGCATTCATAACAGACCGGGTGCGCAACAAGACCACCGTGACGCTCGTTTTGTCCCTGCTGTTCCTGGGCGCTTATCTCTATTTCATGTCCACGCTGAACAGTCAGCTTCAGACAATCGTCGAAAACAGTACTGTCATCGCAGAATCGGTTAAGGGCGCGGTCTACCCGGCCTACGCTATGGGCATGGCGGTAAGCGCGGGCGCATGGGGTCACCTTTTGGGCTTTGCGGCCTGCTGCATCATCCCCTTCGCCGTGGTCTACGCCATTTTGAGCCGCAACTTCCTGTCCGTCGCCGCCTCCAAGCGCGGCGTGGCAAAGATAAAGTACGAGGAGCAAGCGCTCAAGGTCGGCACTGCCGCCTCGGCACTGCTCTCCAAGGAGCTGCGCCGCTTCACGAACAACGGCATGTACATTTTGAACGCCGCTATGGGCAGCATCTTTACCATTGCCACCGCAGCCGCTGTTTTCATCTGGCGCGACAGCATTCTCGCCTTTTCCAGCATGCTTCCGAGCGAGCTTTTTGCGGGACTTGTCATTGCAGGCCTGTGCACACTGTGCACCACAGACGTCATCTCCGCACCGACTGTTTCGCTTGAGGGGCAGAGCCTCTGGATAGTGAAATCTATGCCGGTCAAAACCCTCACCATAATGATGTCGAAGGTTAAGCTGCATCTCGTCATCGCCCTGCCGCCCACTATTATCGCATCAATCTGCGTAATCATAGCCCTGCCCTTCACCCTGCTCGACTCCGTGTTCATCCTCGTGCTGCCGGTTCTGGTCACCGTATTTTGCGCACTATTCGGTGTTGTCATAAACCTGCACCACCCTAAGCTGGACTTCATAAACGAAACCGCGGTCGTCAAGCAGAGTGCAAGTGTCATGATCTGCATGTTCGGTGGCATGGGCCTCGTATTCGGCTCGGCGGCTCTCTACGGCTTCCTGCTCAATGATATTCTGGCATTGCCGGTCTATTTCGGAATCCTGACTGTTTTATTGGTCGTCACTTGCTTTGTCATGTACCGCTGGCTTGCGGGAGCGGGTTCAAGAAAATTTGAAGACCTGTAAATACTAGCAAGCTGTCAATTTCATTATAGCGTATATACCCCCGTTTTTTGCTTCTCATACAGCAAAAACGGGGGTATTTATTAATTATTGTAGCATAAAAATTCATTTACTATGAAGCAAAATTTTTTATTCGAAATCACTCACGAATTACTCTGTGAAAATTTTTGCAACATTTTTTATATATAAATTCATTTTATGCTTGTAAAGATGGTTTTGAGGCGTTATAATAAACAGGTGTTGAAATTATGGGATCAATCTGATGCAAATTGCATCAGCACAAGGAGGGCTTACATATGAAAAAGAAAATTGCTGTACTAATTCTCTGCATAGTTATGATTTTTACACTCGCTGCCTGCGGCAGCGGCGTCTCTCTCACATTCGGAACCGGAAGTGAGCAGGGCACCTATTACGGCTTTGGAAGCGTGCTCAGCCAGTTCGTCACAACCAAGACCGACGTCTCCATGACCGCTGTCTCCTCCGGAGGCTCCAAGGCCAACATCGAGGATATGGACGCCGGAGACGTTCAGCTCGGCTTCGTACAGTCTGATGTAATGAGTTATGCTTATACCGGAACAAGCCTATTTACTGAAAAGATCGGCAGCTTCTCCACCGTCGCCGCTCTCTACATGGAGCAGGTTCAGATCGTCACACTCAACCCCAACATAAAGTCCGTTGCCGACCTTGAGGGTAAAATCGTCTCCATCGGCGACCTCGGCTCCGGCGTTTACTTCAACGCAATCGACATTCTGGGCATCTATGGTCTTGCCGAGACTGACATCACCCCGGTCTATCAGGGCTTCGGCGACAGCGTTGAGAGCCTGAAGGACAACAAGATTGACGCGGCATTTGTCGTTGCCGGCGCACCCACCAACGCCGTCAGCTCACTTGCAGCCACGAACGACGTTTATCTTGTCAGCCTTGACGAGCAGCATATTGCTGATCTCATCGCGCTTTCCCCATATTACAGCGCCTATACCATCGCTGCCGACGTCTACTCCACCCCTGAGGATTGCGCCACCGTCGCTGTCGGCGCTGTCATCATCGTGCGTGACGACGTGTCTGAGGACGCTGTCTACGACATTGTCTCCACAATCTTCGGAAACATTAAAGACATCACGGATGCCCACGCCAAGGGGGCAGAGCTGGACCTTGAATTTGCCTCATCGATAACCGATGTGCCATATCACCCCGGCGCGGCGAAATTTTTCGCCGAGAACGACATAGTGGTTCCCACAAAGTAGACATTAAGATACTATAAAAAACTACGGCGCTAAACCGGCGCCGTAGTTTTTAGCTAGAGAGCACAAATCTAAACACGGAGGTCGACACATGCCAGATAATAAGAAAAAATCTTATAACTACGACGAAGCAGCCTATACGAATGCTCACCAGACGAAGGACGAGCTGTTCGGTACTGCCGAGGACGTTGATGCCGTTATGCGTAAATATGACCGGGAGTCTAACACCCGCATATGGGAGGGAAAGCCCAAGTTTATCATTGACCTTGTGACTGCCGGCTTCTCGATCTACTGCATCTGGTCCACGCTTTTCAGTACCGCCGCGCTCGAAATAAGGCTAACCGCATTTGTCGGGCTTATCATCGTCATGGGTTTTTTAACCTATCCCGCCAGCAAAAAGCATGTCAGACCTAATTTCCTGCCTTGGTATGACATTGTCATAATGGTGCTTGGCGCAGGCGCGTTCTTTTTTTACTGCCTCAACTACTCCTCACTGACACTCGTTCTCACAAGCGCCTCGAAGATCACTCCGTTTTACGCCGTTGTGGGCGTCATCGGAACGCTCGCTCTGATTGAGCTTTGCCGTCGCTGCGTTGGTTTGCCGATACTCTGTGTCGCAGGCGTGCTTATAGCATACACCTTCCTGAGCGGAACAAGTCTGTCGCGCTTTATCTTTAACCTTTTCTACCGCACAAGCGGTATTCTCTCCACGCCCATCGATGTCTGCGCAAAATACATTGTCGTATTCATCATTTTTGGCGCCTTCCTCGAGCGAACTGGCATCTCAAATTTCTTCATAAACCTCGCAAACGCCTTTGTCGGTTCAAGCTCCGGCGGTCCCGCCAAGGTTGCCGTTATCTCCTCGGCTCTGTGCGGCATGGTCTCCGGCTCCTCAGTCGGAAACACCGTCACGACCGGTTCCATCACCATTCCAATGATGAAAAAGACCGGCTACAACGCCGAGTTTGCCGGTGCGGTTGAGGCCTCAGCATCAACCGGCGGGCAAATTATGCCGCCTATTATGGGCGCTGCCGCCTTCCTCATGGCGGAATACATGGGCATTCCATACGCCCAGGTCGCCGTAAAGGCGATACTCCCCGCACTTTTGTACTTTCTTGGCATCTTTATTTCCGTGCATCTGGAAGCCAAAAAGCTTGGGCTCAAGGGCATTCCCAGAAACGAGTTGCCCAAGCTCAGGAACATGGTTAGACAGGTTTACCTGCTGGCGCCCCTGGTCGTTCTGGTCTGGCTTGTCAGCACAAACACCCGCACGATGCAGTTTTCAGCCTCCATCGCAATACTCGTGACCATTTTTGTCAGCTTCTTCGAGAAGGAAAACCGCATGACTCCGGCAAAGTTTTTAGACGCTCTCTCCGCCGGTGGTCGCGGAACAATAACCGTTGCTGTCGCCTGCGGCATCGCCGGTATCATCGCCGGATGTATCACCGTCACAGGTCTTGCATCCAAGCTTATCACCGCCATCGTTACACTCAGCAGCGGGGTGCCTATGATCGGTCTTGTTCTCACCATGGTCTGTTGCATAGTCC
>CAZHUG010000010.1:0-1405 GCA_964535405.1 uncultured Oscillospiraceae bacterium
GTGGGAAAGAGGCGCGGGAAACCCGAATGAAGATGGTTCCGGAGTTGCGCACCGAGCGCGTTTTTGCGTTAGGCTGCGACGGGAGCGCCCGTTACAGCGACAGGGGTATGATAGTACCTCGTGAGACTCATCGCTGTGAAGCGTGAGTGAAACAGGGTGGTAACACGATTATTTTCGTCCCTGATGCGTAAGCATCAGGGACTTATTTTATTTTTAGGGGGCATGTGCAAAATGGGGCCTGTCATCCAGATTAGAAATCTCACAAAAACCTTTGGCTCGGGCGAGACCGTGTTAACCGCACTGGAGGACATATCGCTGGACATTGATGAGGGCGAAATTTTCGGAGTAATCGGCTTGTCAGGTGCCGGAAAATCCACATTGGTGCGATGTATAAATCTGCTGGAGCGTCCGACAAGCGGCAGCGTCACGGTTTCCGGCGCGGACATGACAAAGCTGTCCGAAAAGGAATTGCGAACAGCGCGGCGGTCGATCGGAATGATTTTCCAGGGCTTTAACCTTCTCATGCAACGCACGACGCTGCGGAATATCTGCTTTCCGCTGGAGCTTGCCGGAGTCAGCAGGCGCGACGCTGAGAAGCGTGCACACGAGCTTTTAAAGCTCGTCGGTCTTGAGGATAAGGAGAATGCCTACCCCGCACAGCTCTCGGGCGGGCAGATGCAGCGAGTGGCGATTGCCAGAGCGCTTGCCACAAACCCCAAGGTTCTTTTGTGCGACGAGGCGACAAGTGCGCTTGACCCGACGACGACAGAGTCGATATTGGAGCTTCTGCGGGAGCTGAACCGCAGTCTGGGTGTTACGATCGTGGTCATCACCCACGAGATGCGGGTGGTTGAGCGCATCTGCTCAAGAGTCGCGATCATAGCAGACAGCAGAATCGCCGAGTGCGGGCCCGTTCAGGAGGTTTTCACAAAGCCCAAAACCGAGGCGGGACGGAAGCTCGTGCTTCCCTCCGGCGAGCAGATGAAGAGGTTCGAAAACGGCGGAGCACTCATACGCCTCGCCTTTGACGGCAAAGGAACAGACCGCCCGATTATTGCAGAAATGATTTTAAAATGCGGCGCGCCGGTGAACATAGTCTACGCGGATACGAAGATCATCGAAGGTCTGCTGTACGGACACACGATACTTCAGCTGCCTGCCGATAAGCACAGCTCATCCCAGATGCTGGCATATCTCGACAGTCAGGGAATAACATACACACAGGAGGAGTGAGCAAATGAATGAACTGCTAGGCCTGGTTCTCAATGGACTTTGGGAAACGCTGTATATGACGCTTGCCTCCACCGTTGTGGCATACATAATCGGACTTCCGCTGGGGCTTTTGCTCACCGTCACGAACGCCGAGGGCATAAAGCCCAACGCGGCAGTGAACGGGGTTCTGGGC
>CAZHUG010000010.1:1415-3748 GCA_964535405.1 uncultured Oscillospiraceae bacterium
TCGTGAATGTGCTCCGCTCCGTGCCGTTTCTTATCCTGCTGGTTGCGCTCGTGCCCTTCACAAGATTTCTGCTGGGAGTTGCGATAGGCTCAAAGGCAATGATCGTGCCCCTGGTCGTGGCGGCTGCACCCTTCGTGGCGCGAATGGTTGAATCCTCGGCAAAGGAGGTGGACAGGGGCGTTATTGAGGCGTCCCAGTCTATGGGAGCGTCAAACTGGCAGATCGTCTGGCGCGTCATAGTGCCGGAAGCGACACCCTCGCTCATAAATGGAGCAGCCATTGCAATCACCACAATCCTCGGCTACTCCGCCATGGCCGGCATAGTCGGCGGCGGCGGACTTGGCGGCATAGCGATAAACTACGGCTACTACCGCCAAGACAGCAAGATCATGATAATTATGATCATTATTCTCGTGATCGTTGTTCAAATTTTTCAGGTGCTCGGAACCACAAGCTCCCGCCTGTCCGACAGGCGGATAAGATAAATTAAAAACTAATCATCCATAATTATTAAGGAGAAATGAAAATGAAAAAGATTATTACACTCGCACTTGCCTGCGTACTTGTTCTCGGCCTGCTCGCCGGCTGCGGCGCTGATAGCAAAGACCCCGTAGTCATAAAAGTCGGCGCATCCATCACGCCTCATTCAGAAATCCTTGCCGCCTGCAAAGACATTCTCGCCGAACAGGGCTACACGCTTGAGATAGTTGAGTTCACCGACTATGTGCTTCCCAACACTACGCTTGAGGATGGCGATATTGACGCAAACTATTTCCAGCACGGCCCCTATCTTGAGGGCTTCAACGAGAAGCAGGGCACCCATCTCGTCTCCGCGGCAATCATCCACTATGAGCCGATGGGCATCTATGCCGGAAAGCGCAGCTCCCTTGATGAAATCCAGGAAGGCGATAAAATCGCAGTTCCCAACGACGGCTCCAACGAGGCCCGCGCCCTGCTCCTGCTGGAGGCACAGGGACTGATAAAGCTCAAGGAAGGCGTTCAGTTTGATGCGACAAAGTTGGACATAGTTGAAAATCCCTTGAACCTTGATATTATCGAGCTAGAGGCCGCACAGGTTGCTCTCTCCCTGCCCGACGTAGCATTTGGCGTCATCAACGGCAACTACGCGCTCCAGGCCGGCTTGAACGCAGGCACGGACGCTCTTGCCAGCGAGACCTCAGACTCTGCCGCTTCCGAGACCTACGGCAACGTTCTCGCGGTCCGCGAAGGTGATGAGAAAACGGACAAGACCAAGGCTCTCGTCGCGGCGCTCACAAGCGACACTGTCAAGCAGTTCATCGCCGATACCTATGAGGGTGCTGTCGTCGCAAAATAGTACATAGAATTTATGAAAATGAGAAGCGCCCCTGTTTTTTAAAACAGGGGCGCTTTATATATTATAATAGTATGTCCGAGCTCGGGAAGCACAGCGGCGCTATTGACAAAAGGGCAGAATCAGCATATATTAGTAATGTGAGAAATATACCACATCATGAAAGGAGTTCTGTCTCATGAAAACTGTATATTCTAAGCAGCTTTCCAGGTTCGCCATGTATTTGGGATTATTAGTACTTCTAATAACGAAATACTTTTTCGTTTTAGATGATACAATAATGGACGTAATTCTAAGTATTTATTATGTAGTGCTCATATTCTTTTTTGTTATGGGAGAAAAGAATAAGCGTGAAATCGAAAGAAATGAAGATGAAATGGTAGCGTATGTTAATTCGAGAGTAAACTCAATGTTTATTAATGTTTCTCAAGTTTTTCTATTATTTCTACTTTGCATATTGATAGCTCCCTATTCGTTTATCCAAAACATACCTATTGACCGAAAAACAGTTTCTTTATCTCTAATGACTTTCCTTACAGTAATGTCTTTACTCCGGATATTTCTCTTCAGGTATTTTGATGAAAAGGGAGTATAATTTATTTAACCGGATTGGATATTACCGAGAAATTAATAAAATGACCCAACAACAATTAGCAGATGTTGTTGGGGTTCGAAGGGAAACAATTGTTAATTTGGAAAAAGGCAAATATAATCCGTCTTTGAAATTAGCCCTAAGCATTTCTCTGGTTTTTAATATACCGGTCGAAGACATATTTTCGCTGATAATAACAGAGACCCCGGATGGAAAGAAATAGCATGCCCGACCCTCAATATATCTTTGCGCCCGTGAAGCTCATAAGGTCGTCGCCGGAGAGGGTAATTTGCAGACCGCGCGCACCGGCGCTCACGGCAAGCTCGTCAAAGAGAATGCAGGTCTCGTCAATATAGCTAGGGTACTTTTTCTTCATGCCTATCGGCGAGCAGCCGCCGCGGATATAGC
>CAZHUG010000010.1:3758-48362 GCA_964535405.1 uncultured Oscillospiraceae bacterium
GTCTTGTGGAGCCAGTTTGATTTGCAAGCCTCGCTGGCCGGCACTGACGTAGATGAAGTCGTGATCCAAGCAGGTGGAGTGGATGTAGGTGGGGAAATGCTTCTTCATCCCGATAGGCGAACAACCTCCGCGGATATAGCCCGTGAGCGGCAAAAGCTCCTTGAGGTGAATCATCTCGACACGCTTGTTGCCGGAGACTTTGGCGGCGCGGCGCAGATCGAGCTCATCCGCAACGGGTATGCAGAAGACAACAGGTCCGGTTTTGTCGCCGCGCGCGACGAGAGTTTTGAACACCTGCTCTGCCGGCATAGAAAGCTGCTCTGCGGCATGCACGCCGGAGAGATCGGACTCATCATATTCATATTCCATTGCTCGATAGGCGATGCCCGCGGCATCTAAAAGGCGCATTGCGTTGGTTTTTGTCATGGGATGCCTCCTTGAGATTGACATAGCTTTTTAAAACGGGAAAATTGTGCGTATTAATATCATATAGCAGGCGGTGCCGACAGCCATGCTCACAAGAGTGCTTCTTTTCTTCATATGTACGACAATAGTTACTGCGATGGAAATCAGCTCCGCCATGCCGAAGGGAAACGTGCCCAAGTTCGTGTTTCTCATGCAGTAGACAACGAGTATGAGCATGATTGCGGCTGGCAGAGCGTCGCCCAGCCAGCGAAGCCAGTCGGGGAGCTCCCGCTTGCCGGAAAATGCCAGAAAAGGCAAGCCCCGTGTCAGGCAGGTCACGAGTGCTGTCACGGCTATGGCGAGACAAGTGTATACGGTTTCACTCATTTTCCGCCACCTCCGCCCCCGGCGTCCCGGCCCTGTTCCGCAGGAGCAAAAGCGCAACTGTGCTGACTGCCAGGGCGGGCAGAATAAAATTGTCAGCGCCGAGTGTAAGATAGAAAACCAACGCGCTGGAAATGCCGAGCAGGGCAGGTGCGTGCGATGTGGCGCTGCGCCACTGGTTAACCGCGACGACAACGAAGAAAATCGTCGCAGAGAAGTCCATGCCGCTCAGGTCTATCGGCAAAAACTCGCCGATGAGTGTGCCGGTGCAGGTTGCGAGTGTCCAAATCATGTGCGCAAACAGCATTATAAGAAAGTCGCAGTTTGAAGGGTCCGCTCCCTCGGGGTACTCGCGGGTGTCGCAAAGGACGGAATAAGTCTCGTCCGTAATTGAAAGCGACATATATGTGCGCTTGAGCCGCCCGGCGCGTGAGAAGCGCTCAATCAGCCCGAGTCCATAGAACATGTGTCTGGCGTTTACAAAAAGCGTCACAAGTGCAATCGTATATAGCGGTGCCTTTGCCACCAGCAGGGGGACAAGGACGATCTGCATTGCTCCGGCGTATATGAATAACGAGCTTGCCGCTGTCCACAAAACCGAGTATCCGGCCTCCGCCATCGACACCCCAAAAGCCAGTCCGAGGAAAATATATACCAATGATATCGGCGAAACCTGTTTTAGGGCAAACTTTATCTCTCTCATGTCGGGCCTCCACTCTTTCATACTAAAGAATATAGTCCAGACGCGGTCATTAAGTCAAGGATTAACGGAAAATTCACAGACTATACCAAATGATAGAATGAAAAGAGCTTGAAAATATTTGATTAAATGGTATAATATTTTGGTAGAATTAAAAAGGGCATACTTGGAGAGGTGTCCGAGTGGTTTAAGGAGCTGGTCTTGAAAACCAGTGACCCGGCAACGGGCCATGGGTTCGAATCCCATCCTCTCCGCCAACAAGCCGCTTGGTTTGCTGAGCAAAGCTCGGCAGCAGCGGCTATTTTTGTAAATGTTTGTTCTAGCCCCAAAAAGCAGCCTTTCGCCGGGTGCACCCGGTGTCGGCTTAAAGCTGTGGAGACTGCAATGGGGACATATATTTTGCGAGGTCTATAAATATGGCGGATTTTAGGGTTATTACGGACGGTTCTGCGGATTTATCCGACGACATCGTAAAGGCAAGGGACATAACTGTTGTTCCATTTTATGTTCTGCTTGGCAGTGGAGAGTATCTGAAGCAGGGCGAGGATGTCAGCTCCAAGGAATTTTATGACTGGATGGTAGCAAACCCTGGAGTGTTCCCCAAGAGCTCGACACCTTCAACACAGGATTACGTAGAGGTTTTCACACAAGTCGCAAAGGCCGGAGAAAAGGCAATTTGCATCTGCATCACGCAGAAGTTTTCAAACTCGTATCAGACAGCGAGAATTGCACTAAACATGGTTTTAGACGATTATCCCGAGGCTAATATCACCGTCATTAACTCCATGGTCAACACCGTTCTTCAGGGACTGGTCGTGCTGGAGGCCTGCGATCTACGCGACGCCGGCGTGAGCTACGCCGACGCAGTCGAGAAGATTGAGGATATCAGACCCTCGGGCCGCATATTCTTCACCGTTGGCGGCATCGATTACCTCGCCAAAGGCGGCAGAATCGGAAAGTTGGCAGGAAAGGTCAGCGCCGCCCTGAGTATTAGGCCGATTATCACACTCAAGGAGGGTGAAATTTTCCCGTCCGGCATCGTGCGCGGGCGCGAAAAGAGCATCGATAAGACTCTCAATGTAGCAAAGCAGTATCTGATGGAGACCTTTGCCGAGGCCGGTGAGATGTCGATGTCCATAGGCTATGGTTACGATTACGATGAGGCGCTCGCCTTTAAGACCCGTCTTGAGGAGATGCTTGCCGGCATTGGCCTTGCGATGGACGTGCCCATCCGTCACATAGGCGCGGTCATCGGTGTACACACCGGCCCGCACCCGCTGGGCATAGGCGTTGTCAAACGCGCAATGGCATAAAGAATAAACCCCCGTTTTCAGATAAGAAAACGGGGGTTTTATTATTCACTTATGACTTGTAAAACTGCTTGTCGTAGTTTGCCTCGATTGCCTTAATTATCTGGGTGATAACATCGCAGGTCGGGGTTGAGACGTTGACGCTGCGTCCGTAGTCGGAGATGGCTCCGGTCAGGGTCGTGACCTCGGTTTGGCGGCAGTTTTGAAGCATGTCCTGAGCCATGGACGGATAGTAGTCGCCAAGGTTTGCGACAACGTTTTCCATCTCGGTCTGCATGTACTCCCAAATGCCGGGAATTCCGAGCGCCTCGGCGACATCACTGGCTTCCTTCCAGATCTGCCAGACTAGCGCAACGCCGCTCGGGTCGGCGTGAACCTCACCGATTTTCATGCGCAGGACGGCGCAGACGGTGTTGAAGCCGCTGTTGGAGGTTGCCTTGCGCCATATGTAGGGGCGAACGTCGTCGTAGTACTTCGGATCCATGCCGCCGGCTGCAAAGCTCTTTTCAAGGTACAGCCCGGCTGCGTCGTTGAGCTCGCTCTTGACAGAGGGGCCAAAGAACATGTTGTTGCCCTTTGCAGGCTTACCCACGCAGACACCCGGCCCGGAGAGCTCCGTGCCCATGTTGCCGCAGCCAAAAATAACTCGCTCGGCCGGGATGAGCTTTTTAACCTCCTCGTCGTTGCCGAGGCCGTTCTGCAGCGTGGCGACAACAGTGTTTTCGCCAATGCAGCCCATAGCACCCTTGAGAGCATCAACGGTCTGGGTTGATTTTACCATGAGAATGACAATATCCATAATTCCAATGTTGTCGGCGCTTGCTGCAGTCTTAAAGCCGCTGAGGTGAAATTCACCATCAGGGTTTTTAAGAATGAGTCCGTCTGCCGAGATCTTATCCATGTGAGCCTTGTAAAGGTCAACGAGAGTTATATCCTCAACGCCGCCTTTTTTCAAATATCCAGCGAATACGCTGCCTGCCGCGCCACTGCCGATTATTGCTATTTTCATATTCTCTCTCCTCCAGTTAGGATATTAGTCATATTTTATAACGCTTTGTAGAATAGGTCAAGCCTTTAAAACGGATTTTAATGCACAATCACGATATATTAAAAAAAGTGCATCGAATTTGACAAATATATTGCCAAGTTTTTGACAGTCGTGAGCTGGGGGAATTGCACAAATATTTTGTGTTGCGCGCCTGTTTTAGGCAATTTGTGGCCCGGTGTTTGAACGAAACTAACAATTAGAAATATGAAATGAAAAAACGCTTGTATTTAAAAAGCATATAGTTTATACTGAGTGGCAGTATTCCCCTTTAAATCGCTATACCCAAGCTCACGCATGGAGGATGTCATGAAAGCTGGTTGCTTTGACAATTCCTATCAGCCTCAGGTTCGCTATTTTTTTATGACGAGCTGGTCTGCGCATGTCGTTGGGTAGGTATTTACGACGATACGCCGACCAGTGCGCGAGCATGGTTGGCGTGTTTTTTTATTGTTTAACTGGGGAAAAACATAGGAGAGAAGTATATAAGGAGGAGAAAAAATGCAAGAAAAAAAGAGTAAGGGTCTACCGGCGTTCATAGGTGTCGCGGCGGTGTGGATGGGAACACACTTTGGCCCCGGAGTTGCGAGTGGAACTCAGATCAATGCATACTACGTAGAATATGGCCTGCCTGGAATTTTCGTGACAGTTTTTGCTATGGCGTTTCTGGCGTACGCGCTCTACTGCTCAATGGAGTTTTCGCGTATCTACAAGACCTACGACTATCAGTCCTGGGTTGAGAAGCTTTTTGGAATGAAATGGGTTGTAATACTCTTTGACATTTCATTTCTGGTTACGATACTTACGGCCGCCGGCGGCAGCCTGAGCGCCGTCGCCACGCTGCTTCAGAATTTTGCAGGACTCAACTACTGGCTGGGTGTTGCAATCGTCGTTATCTGCGCAATGCTGCTTTGTGCCTTTGGTGCAAATCTTGTCCGTCAGGCGTCCAGCTACATGATGTTTGTCGTTGTCGGCATGCTGGCCATCATTATCCTGCTTGTTGTAGTCAAGGGTGACGGCGATCTTGCCGGTGCCATTGCTAACCAGAGCGTGAACCTGCCCAAGGTCGGCCTCATGGGGGCGTTGTGGAGTGCGGTAATCTACGGCAGCTTCCAGGCTACGGTTGTCGCGAACATTGCCTCGGTTGCAGACGCGCTGCCTGATCGCAGGGCCTCCAAAAAAGCGGCCATAACAGGCTTCATAGCGAACGCAGCTCTGCTCCTGGTTTTGAGCCTGACATTGTTCTCCTACACCAATGTTTTTGAGATCACAAAAGAGGCGCTGCCCTTCTATGCCCTGCTCCAGCGCCTGGGCTATAACTGGCTCACATGGGTGTACATTGTCATCGTTTTCATCGCAGTTCTGTCAACGGTCGTCGGCTTCGCATTTGCCGGTGTCGCCCGTTTCAACAAGTACTATCAGCCCAAGGGCGAAAAGAACAGTTCCGTGCGTGACGCTCTGTTTGTCGGCGCTATGCTTCTTCTCTGCGCTGCGGCTTCACGTTTCGGCATCGTTGCTCTGGTCAAGACCGGATACACCATACTTGGCTATCTGAACCTGCCCATCATTGTTCTGCCTGCAATCATCCTCGGCGGACGCAAGATCAGCAAGAAGTATCTCAAGGCCAACAAGATCGACGCCCCCGGCGTGGATTTCTAAGTAGGCTTCTACAAGGCACCGGAATAAAACAAATAAGCCCATCGACACGATACTGTGCCGATGGGCTTTTGCTTTTTACTTTGTCCGGCATGAGAGGCCGCCGTTCCGCTATGCCTGCTGTGTTTAATTGACTAGATTAGCATTTTCCGGCCCACCATGTCGTTATAGTATTCGCTGTCTACGTCGCGAGCGTTAAGCCGCCCGCAGAGATAGCCCTTAAGCAGCCTGTCGAAAAGTTTTATATACTCCGACAGCGCCTGGGCAATATCCTCGGACGTGCAGTCACGCCCGCCCGGTGCAGCTGCGATTGTGCGGACAAATTTGCCCTCATACAGGGCGTAATCCGGTGCGATGCTCAGCAGCGGGGCCAGAAGTTTGTCCTCCGTGCGTTTCCACGTGCGAAAAAATTCAGTCATTGCCCCGATAAGCTCGGCAGACTGCGTGCGGAATATAACCGACAGCTCGCCAAATGCGCCGCCGCCCTTGCGGAATAGCTGAACCTCATATTTCACGGTCGGCCTGTATTTATATTCCAGGCTGGACTTGAGACTCATGGTCAGTGTGTTCGGCGCGAAGAATGGAACCAGCTCGCGCGACGGTGCAAGCAACTGCTCGACGGCACTGAAAATGTCGCTGACGCGCCTCTCGGGCGTCGTCACAGAGACATATTCAGCCAAAATCTGATTTATGAGATTCGAGCGGTTTGTCCCCGATCTGTGCGCCAGTGCATCAACCTCACGCACCACCTCCTCAGAGAGTATAAGACTATATAGAGTCTTTTTCATCTGGTCACCGCCTTCTTTTATTACAAATATATATTATACTGCCTTGAAATATTTGTCAATAAATTTATATAAGCATTAGCACAGATTATATATATACTGCCCTTATTGACTTGGGAAAATTGCCCATTGATGAAATTGAAGAAAGAAAGTGTTGCACATTCAACAAAAAATCGTAATAGCTGTTGTTATTATTGATTAAATATACAAAAAGAGGTAAAATAATACTTAATCAGGAGCAGTAAGCGTCATGTTATAGGGGATGAATGAATATGACTATCAAGGAAATTGCGCAAATGTGCGGTGTGTCCATCAGCACCGTTTCACGAGTTATAAATAACAGGCCAGATGTGAGCCCGGAGGTTCGCAAGCTGGTTATGGGAGTTGTCAGAGAGCAAAACTATGTGCCAAATAATTCGGCAAGGGAATTGGTCAGGGGACGGTCGGATATAATCGGTGTTGTTGTGCGCGGAGTGTCAAATCCGTTCTATTCAGGAATTATTAAAGCAATCGAAAAGCGCATAGCCGGGATGGGCTATACGATGCTCATACAGCAGATAGATGAGTACGACGACGAGATTAAATGCGGCGCTATAATGGAGAGGGAGAAAAAGCTGCGCGGTATCATTTTTCTCGGAGGGCGCTCGGACTACAGCTCGTCTGAGCTGGCACTGATAAATGTTCCGTTTGTCTGTTGCTCTTACACGAACAGCTATGGTACACTGGCAGATGTCGAATATTCGTCGGTGTCGATTGAGGATGAAGAGGCCGCTTACGCGGCGGTATCTTGGCTGATAAGGCTGGGACACCGCAGGATAGCAGCACTGGTATCCGATACAAAGGATCGATCAATAAGCGAGCTGCGATATCTTGGCTATCTGCGTGCTCTGCGTGAGCACGACATTATGCCTGACAAAAATTTGGTGGCCTGTGCCGGCTCTTATGAGCTGGAGCGGGCATATGATGCAACTGCACAGCTCGTGGACAGGGGCGCGGATTTTACGGCGATTTTCGCAATTTCCGACGCCATGGCGATTGCGGCAATAAAGGCGCTGGACGATGCCGGACGCTCTGTGCCGGAGTCCTGCTCCATAATTGCCATTGACGGCTTAAAGGTTTCGGAATACATACGGCCTACATTGACGACTCTCTGCCAGCCTGTTAAGAAAATGGGGGAGCAGAGTCTCGACATACTCATAAATATGATAGAGGGGCACGGCAGAAACCAGCATGTTACGCTGGATGCTTCACTGCGCCCGGGCTGCTCTGTGCAGGAAATAAAACTAACAGTGCGTTGAATAAGCGCGATAAGGGGTAAGCTAATATGCAGCGTAAAAGCGGAATTTTGATGCCAATATCGTCACTGCCTTCCAAATACGGCATTGGTACTCTCGGCTTGGAGGCCCGGCGCTTTGCGGATTTTCTAGCATCCGCCGGACAGGGCGTCTGGCAACTGTTGCCGCTGGGCCCCACCGGCTACGGCGATTCGCCGTATTCCGCATTTTCGACCTATGCAGGCAATCCGTATTTTATAGACCTTGAGCAGCTCATCGACGACGGGCTTCTAAAGCTGTCGGAGCTTGAGCCGCTTAATTGGGGCGACGATGCCCGCAATGTCGATTACGGGAAGATCTACGAGCAGCGCTTCGACATTTTGGGTCTCGCTTGCGGGCGGGGGTGGGAGCGCGACGAGGCGCAGGTCGCCGCGTTTTGCGAGGAAAACCGGGGCTGGCTTCCGGACTACGCCCTGTTCATGGCGCTCAAGCGCCATTTTGGCATGGCTTCGTGGACGCTCTGGCCGGACGAGGACGTGCGCCTGCGCAGGCCGGAGGCGATGGAGCGCTATTCGACGCTTCTTGGTGACGATGTGCGCCTTTTTACCTACATTCAATATTTGTTCTACAGCCAGTGGGAGCAGCTTCGGGAGTATGTCCATGCTCTGGACATCAAGTTCATTGGCGATCTGCCCATCTATGTTGCGCTGGACTCAGCCGACGTTTGGGCGGACCCAAAGAGCTTCCTGCTCGACGAGAAGAACATTCCAACCTGCGTTTCGGGAGTGCCGCCGGACTATTTCAGCAAGGACGGTCAGCTCTGGGGCAATCCCATCTACGACTGGGACAGAATGCGTGAGGACGGCTACGGCTGGTGGATACGCAGGATGGAGGGCGCGGGAAAGCTGTATGATATCGTGCGCATAGACCACTTCAGAGGCTTTGAGAGCTATTGGAGCGTGCCCTATGGTGAGAAGACGGCGAGGCGGGGCGTTTGGAAAAAAGGTCCGGGGATGAGCCTTGTGGCTGTCCTTCGCGACTGGTTCCACGCCACGCCGATAATTGCAGAGGATTTGGGCTTCATGACTGAGGCTGTGCAGAACCTGCTGACTGAATCCGGATTTCCCGGAATGAAGGTGCTGGAGTTTGCCTTTGACCACCGCGAGCCGAGCAATTACCTTCCGCACACTTATACAAATAATTGTGTCTGCTACATCGGCACTCACGACAATGAGACGCTCATGCAGTGGTATGACGCCGCACCGGATGAGGACAAAGAATACGCCGGGCAATATCTCGGTCTGAACGAGGCTGAGGGTGTGAGCTGGGGCATGATTCGCGGCGGAATGTCCAGCGTGGCGGATCTCTTTATAGTCCAGATGCAGGATTATCTGCTTCTGGGCGAGGAATCGCGCATGAACATCCCCGGCACGGCTCAGGGAAACTGGCGCTGGAGGCTGCTGCCGGGTGAAGCGAGCGACGAGCTGGCAGAGAAGCTTCTGTCATATACAAAGCTGTACGGCAGATGCTGAACTGATAAGTCGAGCGGACGAGCGCGCAATGTGCCCGTCCGCTTTATTTATATCTGTGCGGGGGACTTGCCCTGCTATTACGCGCGCCTTAACTATCGACAAAACTGCCCGCGGCGGTTATAATATGTGTATCTTAACTTAGGAGGGTTATAGTGGGCTTCAAGGAACTATTAGATGTTAAGATAGGCGAATTTTCGCTCGGTTCGTTGTTTTCGGCGATGATTATATTTCTGATCTGCCTTATAACGATAAGGATTTTGACGCGCCTGGCTTTAAAGGCGCTGGGTAAGTCAAAAATGGAGAGCGGGCTCAAAAACTTCGTTATCTCCTGCCTGAGAGTCACTCTGTGGATAATTGCGGTGTTTATGATAGCGGATGCGCTCGGCATTCCTGCAGCCTCACTTGTCGCGGTGCTTTCTGTTGCGGGTCTTGCGCTGTCCCTGTCACTGCAGAGCACGCTCACGAACGTTTTTTCGGGCTTTACGATTCTTTTCACAAAGCCCTTCATATCCGGCGATTTTGTCGATGTCGGCACGGCGTCTGGCACGGTGCGCTCAATCGGCTTGTTCTACACGACGCTCGTGTCCCCGGATAACAAGGAAATCAGCATTCCCAATGGCGAGGTTTCGGCCTCGAAGATCACAAACTACTCGCGAGAAGCAACGCGGCGCGTGGATCTGGCATTTGGCCTCGGTTACGGCTGCCCCGTGGACAGTGTACGCGGCGCGCTGCTTGACGCGGCGAGAGCCGATGCGCGCGTTCTGGACAGCCCTGAGCCGGCTGTGGTGGTTGCGGGATATAAAAACAGCCGCGTCGAATATTCACTGCGCGTCTGGGTGGCGACAGCGGATTACTGGGATGTGTATTTTTCGCTGAATGAAGCGGCACGCGCGGGTCTTGAAAATGCCGGCATGCCGATAGCCTTTGATCGAATAGAAGTTAAAATAGTACAGTAGATAAAGGAGACTCACAATGAGCAAAATACTGATTATAGGCGGCGTCGCGGGTGGCGCCACAGCGGCGGCGAGACTTCGCCGTCTGGATGAGAGTGCAGAGATCGTCATTTTGGAGCGCAGCGGCTACGTTTCCTATGCAAACTGCGGTCTGCCATATTATATAAGCGGTGTGATTGAGGAGCGGGACGATCTGACGTTGCAGTCACCGCAGAGCTTCCGCTCCCGCTTTAATATTGAAGTGCGCGTGAAAAACGAGGCGATAAGCATAGACAGACAGGCAAAAACTGTCACGGTTCGCCGCCTTGAGGATGGCTCGGAGTATACCGAGAGCTATGACTCGCTCATACTCTCGCCCGGCGGAAAGGCACTTATTCCCGAGCTGCCCGGCGTGGATTCCGACAGAGTCAAGACCCTGCGCACGGTTGAAGATGCGCTGGAGCTTCGCCGGATTGCCGATGAGCGGCCGGAGCGCGTTGTCGTGGTTGGCGGCGGCTTTATCGGCCTTGAAACCGCCGAAAACCTGATTCATGCGGGCATTGGCGTGACTCTGCTGCAACGCAGCAGGCAGGTTCTGCCTCCGCTGGACGCAGACATGGCGGCGGAGCTGCACACCTATCTGCGTGAAAAGGGCGTCGACCTGAGATTTGAGCAGACGCTGGAGGGCTTTGAGGAGCGCGACGGTGCCCTGTATGTGAAGGTCAAGGGCAGCGAGGATATCCGCTGCGGCTATGCCGTGCTCGCCGTTGGCGTAGTGCCGGAGAGCGGCCTTGCGCGTGAGGCGGGGCTTGAGCTTGGGCCCAAGGGCTCGATCGTGGTTGACAGCTACATGCGGACAAGCGATCCGTCCATATATGCTGTGGGTGATGCTGTTGTGGTGCGCCAGTTTGTCTCCGGCCAGGCGACGGTCATCCCTCTGGCAGGGCCCGCAAACAAGCAGGGACGCATCGCAGCCGACAACATTTTCGGCATAGGCTCGCAGTACAAGGGCACCCTCGGCTCGACCATCATTAAGATATTCGACATGACCTTTGCCGCAACCGGCCTAAACGAGAAGGCTGCCATCGCGGCGGGAGTTCCCTATGACAAGGTCTTGAGCTACTCTGCCTCGCACGCGGGCTATTACCCCGGTGGCGAGAACATGACGATAAAGCTGCTTTTTGAACCGTCCTCGGGTCAGGTTTTGGGTGCGCAGATAAGCGGCGGAGCCGGTGTTGACAAACGAATTGACGTTCTGGCTACGGCCATCCGTATGGGACTGAGCACTGAGGATCTGTCAGAGCTTGAGCTGGCGTACGCGCCGCCGTATTCATCCGCGAAGGATCCCGTGAACATGCTGGGCTTCATGGCTGAAAACGTCCGCATGGGTCTTGTGAAGCAGTTCCACTGGAGCGATGTTGCGGAGCTTGTGAAAAACGAGAACGTGACGCTGCTGGATGTGCGCGGAGTGGGTGAATTTGTCCGCGGACGCATTGGGGACGCTGTGAATATACCCCTGCCGGACCTGCGCGAGAGACTTGGCGAGCTTGATAAGGGCAAGCCTGTGTATGTAAACTGCTACTCCGGCATGCGCAGCTACATCGCCTGCCGCATACTGAGCGGCAACGGCTTTGACTGCTACAACCTCTCGGGCGGCTGGCGCTTTTATGACAGCGTTGTGCGTGCCAGGCGGGAGACGGAGCTCTATCCCTGTGGCGAGCCGAAAGCCAAGGGCAATTGATGGATTATAGGAAGGCCGCACTGCGGATACACAGTGGGCACCGCTGAAAAATATCTGGGGAGGGCATAAAGCCCTCCCCAGACGGAAAACGAATTTACTTGTGATAATATAAAACGCCCATGCACCAGGGGCCGCAGTGGCCGCTTATGGTGCAGCCGGCGGAGTTGCTGTAAATCTCCTCGAATGGCTGACAGGCGAGAACGGCATCGCGCAAGCGCGCCCGGACGTCCTCGGGCAGTCCGGAATCAGTCAGAAAAACGCGCCGCAGGTCAATATCGTCCCTGTCCTTTAGCCTGTCTGTGATATACTGGATATAGGCGGACTCAATTTTGCCACGGTACTTTTTGGCGACATTCATCTTGCCGTCGTGCACCTCTATGCAGGGCTTGAGTCCCAGGATGTTCGCGCCGAGCGCCTGCACGGTTGTGCAGCGTCCGCCCTTGCGCAGATAGTTCAGAGTGTCGAGCACAAAGCTCACGTCGAGCTTCGTGACGAGACGCTCGATCTCCGCGACAATCTCCTCGGGAGTTTTGCCCTCCTCGGCCATCAGGGCGGCGTCGATGACGAGATGCCCGAAGCCGGTTGAGAGATTCAGCGAGTCCACAATCCACACACCGTCAACCTCTCCGGCGGCGATGCGGGCATTGTTGCAGCTGGCAGACAACTCGGAGGAAAAGGCGATATGTATGATCGCGTCGTACTCACGGCGCCATTGTGTCCAGGAGCTGACATAATCCGCGACGGTCACGGCAGAGGTGCCGCAGAGCTTGCCGGTCTTTTCCGTATATTCAAAAAGATCCAGGGCAGTTATGTCCTGACCGTCACGCAGAGATTCTGTGTCACGGATAATATAGAGTGGCATAATGCCAATATTATATTTTTCTACAAGTTCGTTCGGCAGGTCGCAGGTGCTGTCCGCCGAGATTTTAATCTTCATTTACGAGCCTCCTAGCTTAGTAATTTAGCCATACTACCACATTGCTTCAAAGAATGGAAGTGTTCATCCTGTTAATACCCAAAATTGTTGTTATAACCGGACCCACAGCCACGGGCAAAACCCGGCTCGGGGTTGAGCTGGCGCTCAAGCTTGGGGGGGAGGTTGTCTCTGCCGACTCCATGCAGATATACAGGCACATGGACATAGGCACAGCCAAGCCGAGCCCCGAGGAGACTCGCGGGGTTCGGCATCACATGATAGATATTGCCGAGCCTTCGGACGGCTGGTCCGTGGCACGCTGGCTTGAAGCTGCGGTTGGCGTATGTGACGATATAATTGCAAGGGGCAAGCTGCCCATACTGGTTGGCGGAACGGGGCTGTATATTGATTCGCTAATATCTGGCAGGACATTTGCCGGTGGTGGCGAGGATCAGGCTGCCTGCCGTCAGGAGCTGAACGAGCGCTACGACGAGCTGGGCGGGGCCGCAATGCTCAAGGAGCTGTCGCAGTTTGACCCTGAGCGTGCGGCGAGGCTGCACGCGGCTGATAAAAAGCGCGTTGTGAGAGCTTGGGAGGTTTTCCTGCTGACAGGCGAGACGATCACCGCGCATGATCTGCGCACTCAGGCGCTGCCGCCGCGCTATGCTGCGGCGGTCATTGCGCTGGAGTATGCCGACCGTCAGGATCTGTACACCCGCATAGACAGCAGGGTGGACGAGATGCTGAGTTCCGGACTCTTCGATGAGGTTCGGGACCTGCTCTCAGGGGGGCTGCATGAGGACTGCACCGCCATGCAGGGCATAGGTTATAAGGAGGTTGCGGCGGCAATACGCGATGAGATAAGCGCGGCCGAGGCAGTTGAGCGGATAAAAAGAGAAAGCCGACGCTATGCTAAACGTCAGTTAACATGGCTGCGTAACCGAGAGGAGGTTTTTTGGATACGTTGGGGTTCTGTGCCTGATTTTGATGAAGCTTTGCGCAATTCGACAAAATTCCTTCAGGGGCTAAGTATAGTATAGTGGAGTACAGAGGCGGGGTTCGCCGGGTTTGTACGAAACTACTATTTAATGGAGCGGGCTAATGTGCTATCATACAAATTAACCTCCCGCTCATGCAAGGAGCTAGAGAAAAAATGGAAAAGACAAAGAATCTCCAGGAACTATTCCTGAACCGGGTGCGGTTGGACAAGCTGCCCGTTACCGTATTCCTTATGAACGGCTTTCAGCTTCGGGGCATTATCCGTGCCTTTGACAGCTTTACTGTTGTGCTTGATTCCGAGGGCAAGCAACAAATGATTTATAAGCACGCAATTTCGACCATTGTCCCGCCGAGACCAGTGAGCCTTGGCGACGAAGAAGAGATTACATAAGCGCCTGGATAGGGGGCGATTAACTGAAAAAGTCAGATTCCTACACCATGATAGCCGTCGTTGTGCTTTTTCTAGCAATGGCGGCCTATCTTGGTGTTCACTTTTGGCAGGGGTTTGGAGATTCCGTGCTGACGGCACCGGTCATAGCGGCGACGGTCACACAGTCTGCCCCGGCGAGCGGTATTCTTGTGCGCGATGAGCAGATACTCACTGACTCGCATATGTACCGCATAGTGCTGGCAAAGGATGGCGAGCGTCTTCCCGCCGGCGGGACCGTCGCGATAGCCGCTGACAGTGCCGAGGCTCTGAGCCTCGAGACAGAGCGCCTCGCGCTCACAACTGAAATTGCAAGGCTGGAGTCGCGGCTGGGGTCCGTCAGCAGCGACTCGGGCCCGGCAGAGCGCGATACTGCCATAAAGGCGGCGGTGCTGGAGCTGTCGGCGGCGGTCTCGTCCGGCGACGGAGCGGCAAGGGAAACCGCCACCGCATGGCTTGAGTCACTGGTGCTTTCCGGTTCGGATACTACGGAGACTGTGGCACGCCTGTCAGGGCTTCGTGGCAGACTCTTTGAGCTGGGAGGCTCGAGGGCCGAGAGCATAGCTGCTCCCGTGTCGGGACTGTTTTCCAGCAGGCTTGACGGCTTTGAGGACGTATCGCCCGGCGCGCTCGAGGATCTTAGCGTGTCGGGGCTGGACAAGCTCATGGAGACGCAGACCCGGGAGACGGTGGGCGCAATCGGAAAGCTCTGCGTGTCCTACCGCTGGTATTTTGCGGCGGCTATGGATGCCGAGCAGGCCGCACTGCTGACCGCGGGCTCAAGCGCGAATCTCTTGTTCGGGAGACTCGGCACAGAGCCTGTAGTGGCGAGGGTTGAGTCTGTAAGCACGGCGCAGTCCGGGCGTTGTGTGATTATCTTCTCTGCCACGACCTCTCTTGCGGAGACCGCTTCCGAAAGGCTCTGCGATGCGGAGGTAATTTGGGGGACGATTAAGGGGCTTCAGCTTCCGTCGGCCGCTATACAGCTTGATGAGGAGGGGAGCAGCTTTGTCTGGGCGGTGTCCTCAGGACTCGCACGGCAGCGCTTTATCGAGGTTATAATGGACGAGGGCGACTATGTCCTTGTGTCGCCGCTTGAGGGCGAGGAGCTCAGTGTGGGAAGCCTTGTCGTTGTCGGCGCAGAGGATGTGTATGATGGGATGTCGGTTGTAAATTAAAGGTGGGGTAAGCATGAGTATAGCAGAGAATGTGGCGGCAATTAAAAAGAAAATAGCTGCCGTATCCGGGGACAGATCGGTGCGCCTGGTCGCGGCGAGCAAGATGAACAGTCCTGACCGGGTGCGTGAGGCCATCGCGGCGGGCGTGGACGCCTGCGGTGAAAACCGGGTTCAGGAGCTTGTAGAAAAGCGCGAGGCGGGTGCCTATGACGGCGCGCCGCTGCACTTTATCGGTCACCTTCAGAAGAACAAGGTGAAGTATGTTGTTGGTGCGGCCGACCTTATCGAGTCTGTGGACTCGCTGGGACTTTTGAAATTGATCTCCACGAGAGCCGAAAAGCTGGGCATAATCCAGGATGTGCTGCTGGAGGTTAACATAGGCGGAGAAGCCGCAAAGAGCGGCTTTAGCCCCGATGAACTTCCGTCTGCGTTGGAGCTTTCAGCCCAACTTCCGGCGGTCAAGGTCAGGGGATTGATGGCAATACCCCCCATTTCGGCGTTTCCGGGGTCGAACAGGCCATATTTTGCGCGTATGCGCCAGCTTGTTGTTGACATTGAGGCAAAAAAATACGATAATGTCTGCATGGACTTTTTGTCTATGGGAATGAGCGGAGATTTTGAAGATGCAATAATGGAGGGCGCGAATATGGTTCGCGTCGGCTCTGCCATCTTTGGGCAGAGGGATTATTCGTTTTCAGCACCCGCAGACACAGGAGAATAACAATGAGTTTTTTTGATGAATTAAAAAAGCTAACTCGTCCCTACGACGATGATGACGAGTTTTTCGATAGTGATGCTGCAGCTGCAGCGCCCGTTGAGGATGAACCTCGAGTGATGGAGAAAAGGAGCTCCTTTTTTGCCGAGCCGGAACCGGCTCCGCAAGCGGGCAGTATTCCTGCTCCGACACCTCGACTGGGTCGTCGCGACTCAAAGCTGGAGAGCAGGGTTGTCAACTTGGGCGCGTCGCAGCATAAGGTTGTCATAGTATCACCCACGGAGTTCGAGGCCGCCGCAGACATAGCCGAGCATTTGAGGGACGGGCGCACTGTGGTTATGAACCTTGAGATTGCAGACAAGGTAACCGCTCGCAGGCTCATAGATTTCCTGTCAGGCTTTACATATGCGCTGGAGGGAAAGGTCAAAAAGGTCTCAGGCAATATCTTCCTGATAATGCCGGACGGTGTTGGGCTGATGGACGAGCTCGCTGACGAGATAGAAAACAGTTCGCTGTATTTATAAATAAAGGGGATAAGGGATATGACTCCTCAGGATATTAGGGAAAGAGTATTTGAAAAGGCCATGTTCGGCGGCTACGATATGGGTGGCGTCGATGATTTTATGGATGATACCGCGGCTGAGCTTGAAGCCTTACTTCGCGAGAACGCGACTCTCAAGGCCAAGATGAAGGTTTTGGTCGAAAAGATCGAGGAATATCGCGGCAGCGAGGACGCCATGAGAATGACGCTGCTCTCGGCCCAGAAGCTCTCAACCCAAATCGAGACGGACGCACGTACGCGCGCCGAAAAGACCATTGCCGATGCCGACGCAGCAGCAGCACGTGCTCTCGAGACCCTCAAGGCTGAGGTTCTTTCAGAGCAGGCAAAGCTTAGCGAGGCAAAGAACGCCTGTGTTAGGTTTTTCGCGGAGGCACGTTTGCTCTGCAATAACCAGCTTGATTATCTCGATCGTATCGCCAAGCAGAGCCCGACTTCAGGTCGGGATTCCGTCGTTGACGACACTGTCAGGAGCATAGAAGCCTCTGTCGCCCGAATACCGGACGAGCCCGCGCCGCAGATCGATATTACCCCCGCAATGAGCGAGCAGGCCCCCAGGCAAACTATCACTCCGGATGATGTGACCCGCCTATTTTCTATGGGCGGACAAGGCTGAAAAAGCTGATTTCGGGGCGGGGCGGCATTTGACGCTCCGCCCAATAGATTTTTTTGAGGAGAGAACACTATATGTCCCAGGATTATAATAAAACGGTCAATCTACCAAAAACAGATTTCCCCATGCGCGCAGCACTGCCGAAGCGCGAGCCCGATATGCTCCAGAGCTGGTATGACATGGATCTGTACCACGAGATGCTCAAGCGTAACGAGGGCAAGCCCATCTTTAACCTCCATGACGGCCCCCCGTTCTCCAACGGACTTATCCACATGGGAACCGCACTCAACAAGTGCATCAAGGACTTCATCGTCCGCTATAAGTCGATGGTCGGCTATAACGCCATATATTATCCCGGCTGGGATAACCACGGCATGCCCATTGAGTCCGCCATCATAAAAGAGCAGAAGCTAAACCACAAGCAGATGAGTGTCTCTGAGTTCCGCGATGCCTGCCACGTGTTTGCACAGCGCTATGTCGATCTTCAGCGTGACCAGTTCAAGCGCCTCGGTGTGCTCGGCGAGTGGGATGCTCCCTACCTGACCATGGACGCGAAGTTCGAGGCCGAGGAAGTCAAGATTTTCGGCAGGATGTATGAGAAGGGCTATATCTACAAGGGCTTGAAGCCGGTCTACTGGTGCCCTAAGGATGAGACAGCTCTTGCGGAGGCCGAGATCGAGTATCAGGACGACCCCTGCACGACTGCCTATGTCAAGTTTCGCCTGAAGGACGACCTTGGCAAGCTGCCCGCTGTCGATAAGTCGAAGCTTTTCTTCCTGATCTGGACAACCACCCCCTGGACTCTGCCCGGAAACATGGGTATAACCCTGCATCCGAGGGAAAAATATGCGCTGGTCAAGGCCGACAACGGCGAGACCTATATAGTCGCCGAGTCGCTTGTCGAGAAGGTCATGGAAATTGGCGCGCTTGAAAGCTATGAAATTGTGGAGACGTATCCCGGCTCTTTCTTCGAGCATATGCTGGCTGACCACCCGTTCCTGCCCAAGACCTCTCAGCTTATGTTTGCGGAGTACGTAACCATGGAATCCGGAACCGGCTGTGTCCACACGGCACCCGGCTTCGGCGCAGATGACTATCAGACCTGCAGACGCTACGGTCTGGAGATGGTCGTGCCTGTAGATGACAGGGGCCGCCACACCGACTATGCAGGAAAGTATGCCGGACTTGGCACCGATGAATCAAACCCCGTCATCCTTGCGGATATGAAGCAGTCCGGCGCACTGTTTGCGTCCGTTGACGTCGTTCATAGCTATCCGCACTGCTGGCGTTGCAAAAAGCCCATCATATTCAGAGCCACACCGCAGTGGTTCTGCTCAATCGACGCGTTCAAGGAAGAGGCAGTTGCCGCATGCGACGACGTTCAGTGGATGCCCGACTGGGGTCATGACCGCATGGTCAGTATGATCCGCGAGCGTGCAGACTGGTGCATTTCCCGCCAGCGCCGCTGGGGCTTGCCCATCCCTGTTTTCTACTGTTCCGACTGCGAGAAGCCCGTCTGCACACCGGAGAGCATTGAATCTGTATCGAAGGTCTTCAGGGAGCGCGGCTCCAACGCCTGGTACGATCTTGAGGCTTCCGAGCTTCTGGACGAGGGCTTTGTCTGCCCGCATTGCGGCGGCAGGCACTTCACAAAGGAAACCGACACGCTTGATGGCTGGTTTGACTCCGGAAGCACGCAGATCGCGTCCATGGAGCTCGACTCCCCCAAGCGCTGGCCTGCCGAGATGTATCTTGAGGGCGGCGACCAGTTCCGCGGCTGGTTCCAGTCGAGCCTGCTGATTGGCGTCGCTGTCAAGGGCGCGGCCCCGTATAAGTCTGTACTCTGCCACGGCTGGACAGTTGATGGCGAGGGCAAGGCAATGCACAAATCGCTCGGCAACGGCATCTATCCCGAGGATATCATTCCCAAGTACGGCGCTGATCTCATTCGCCTCTGGGCCTCCTCCACGGATTATAAGATGGACGTGCGCTGCTCTGATGCAATTTTCAAGCAGCTTTCGGACAAATATCTCAAGATCCGCAACACCGCCCGCTATATCCTCGGCAACCTTGAGGGCCTGGATCCGGACAAGCTGCTGCCATATGACGAAATGCCCGCACTCGACAAGTGGGCGCTGTCAAGGCTCAACACACTTGTTGAAAAATGCCGCGCCGCCTATGATAAATATGAATTCCACGCTGTAACCTACGCTATTCACAACTTCTGCGTGGTTGAGATGTCGAGCTTCTATCTCGACGTCATCAAGGACCGCCTCTACTGCGACGGGCGCGACAGCGTCTCCCGCAGGAGTGCTCAGACCGCGATCTACCTCATCCTCGATGGCGTAGTGCGTCTGCTCGCGCCCGTGCTGTCCTTCACCTCCAACGAGATTTGGCTGGAGATGCCCCACGGCAAGGCTGATGACGCACGCCATGTCATGCTCAACGATATACCCGATTTCCGCGACGATCTCTGCCTGAGTGCCGAGGCCGAATTGCGCTGGACGAATCTCATGGCTCTGCGTGACGACGTGAACAAGGCGCTTGAGCTTGCCCGTGCCGAGAAGGTCATCGGAAAGCCGCTTGACGCGAAGGCGACCATCTACGTCAGTGAGACTGCCCGCGCCGCCTGGGATACCGTCAAGGACGCAGCGCTTGCACAGCTTTGCATAGTTTCCGAGCTCTCCGCCGTTATGGGCGAGGGTGATGGCTGGAGCGGCGAATCAATGCCCGGAATCAAGGTTAAGATTGAGGCAAGTGAGTTGCCCAAATGTCCCCGTTGCTGGACGCATGACGCCGGAATCGGCTCGGATGCAGAGCATCCCGAGCTGTGCCCCCGCTGTGCGGATGCCATTAAATAAGATAGAGTACCCCTAAAAAGGGAGGTTATTTCCATGTTTTACGCAATAGCTGCCGTACTGGTGCTGATCGCTGACCAGTGGCTGAAATACTGGGTCACAACCAATATTGTCCTCAGTACGGGCTCGAAACCCCTGATTCCAGGCATAGTTTCGCTTGTGAACATCCACAACGACGGTGCAGCCTTCGGCATATTTAACGGCGGCGCATGGCGCTGGGTGTTTGTGGCGCTTGCCGTGGTATTCGTTGTCGTTGTCGTCTACGCGCTGTCCAAGGATCTCATAAAGCATCCGCTGGGTCGCTGGTCGGCAGTGGGTGTCCTTGCGGGCGCCGTCGGCAACTGTATCGACAGAGTTATGCAGGGCTACGTGGTCGACATGTTCCGCCTGGACTTCACGAGCTATGCAATTTTTAACATCGCTGACATCTTTATCTCCTGCTGTGGTGTGTTGTTCTGCATCTACATCATTTTCGGCAAGGACGACAGCGCTGCCAAGCCCGCCCGCGGGTCTGCACAGTCCAGGCACAGCGGCAAAGCTTCACCTGAGGCGCGTACCTACGTGCCGTCTGCGGGAAAATCAGCACCTGCGCGCCCCTATGCCGCGCGCACTAAGCCGCAGACTCCTGTTGCCCGTCCTCAGCCGCAGCCGCAGGCCGTGCCCCTTGACCCTGATGATCCCTTTGCTGAGTGGGACAACATCCATGCCAATGACACAGAGCCCCGCTTTGACGAGATGCCCGGCGGAGCTGTGGAAGCGCGTTTTACCAAAACCGGCACTGCAAGCCCTCTTGTGCCGCCGGCAAAAACTCCCAGAGCGTATGAAATATCCTCTCCGACCGCGCCCGAGCGCGAGCCTGTAAAATCGGAGCCGAAGCCCCGGACGGACGAGTTCACGCTGGAGGATATTCTCGCTGAGTTCTCTTCAAATGACTGAGGAGATAATTATAAGAGCACAGGAGAGCGACGAGCGCATCGACGCTCTCCTTGCCCGTTGTTTAGAGGGCGTGAGCCGCTCTGCCGCCCAACGGTTGATCGAAGAGGGACGTGTCACGATCGGCGGCGAGCGGGTAAAAAAGAACCGGCGCAGTTCAGCCGGGGATGAATACAGGCTTATACTGCCCAAGCCCGAGGAAACGGCACTTGTCGCGCAGGATATTCCGCTTGATGTTGTGTATGAGGATGACGATCTCATCGTCATAAATAAGCCGCGCGGCATGGTGGTTCACCCGGCTCCCGGTCACCCTGACGGCACGTTGGTGAATGCGCTGCTGCACCACTGCGGCGATTCTCTGTCCGGGATCGGCGGCGAGAGACGCCCCGGTATCGTCCACAGGATAGATAAGGATACCTCGGGACTAATTATTGCCGCTAAGAACGATTTTGCGCACCTCGCACTTTCGGCTCAGCTTGCCGACAGGAGCCTTTCTAGGGTCTATGAAGCAATTGTTCTCGGTCGCCTGCGTGAGGATTCAGGCACTGTTGACGCGCCGATAGGCCGCCACCACAGCGACCGCAAGAGGATGGCTGTGACCGATAAAAATTCGCGCCCGGCTGTCACGCACTGGGAGCTTATCGCAAGATATCAGGGCTTTACTCATGTCCGCTGCCGGCTCCAAACCGGTCGCACCCACCAAATCCGGGTACATATGGCATATATCGGCCACCCTGTGCTCGGTGATCTGGTGTACGGAAGGACAAAAAAGACCGAAAAAGGTGTTGAGGGTCAGTGCCTGCATGCGCGTGAGCTGGGCTTCATCCACCCGCGCAGCGCTGAGGAAATAAGACTCTCCTGTGAGCTGCCGAAGTATTTTACCGCAGCTTTGGAGCGCTTAGGGCCGGAAATTGGCTAAAATAATATAACTATAAAATGTCTGCGGACTCATTTTGAGCCTGCAGACATTTTTGGTAAAGTTATGGAATACTTTCGTCGATGTGACGAAAACTATTTTGACTCTTGAATTCCTACTAATCATATAGTATTATAAGGATATAAGGAAGTGATACTTGTGATGATATCTACCCGAGGCCGCTATGCACTGCGCGTGGTGATTGATTTGGCCCAGCGAGAGGGCGACGGTTTTGTCTCGCTCAAGTCAATTTCTGAGCGGCAGGAGCTGCCCATAAAATATCTGGAGGCCATAGTTCCAAGCCTGTGCAAGGGCGGGGTTCTGCGCAGCCAGCGCGGCAAGGACGGCGGCTATGCGCTGACGCGAGAGCCCGCTGACATAAGCGTCGGAGAGGTCATACGGCTGACAGAGGGCAATCTTGCACCGGTGTCCTGCCTCGTGTGCGAGGAGAATACCTGCGAGCGGGCGGCTGATTGCTTGACGCTGCCGATGTGGGAAAAGCTCGACGGCATGATCGAGGGATATTTGGACAGCGTGTCAGTTGAAGACGTAATCACGGGAAAAATCATAGACGAATAGAGAAGGTGAAATAGTGAGCGATTATATGAAGGTATATGCCGACAACGCAGCAACAACACGGGTGAGCCGCAGTGCGCGCGAGGCAATGCTCCCTTACCTGGACGAGCTTTACGGCAACCCGTCCAGCCTGCACGGCTCAGGTCAGCAGGCGGCGGAGGCGCTGGGCAAGGCGCGCATGACGATTGGCGGACTGCTCGGCGCGGCAGACCCGATGCGTGAGATAATATTTACATCCGGAGGCTCCGAGGCTGATAATCAGGCAATAATTTCAGCTGCTGTTTTGGGTGCGAAAAAGGGTAAAAAGCACCTGATTTCCACAGCCTTTGAGCACCATGCCGTTTTGCATACGCTCGATAAGCTCAGAAAGCAGGGCTTTGAGGTGACGCTGCTGGACGTGCACGATACGGGTCTTGTTACGGCTGAGGATGTTAAAAACGCCCTGCGTGAGGACACGGCGCTCGTCACGGTCATGTTCGCGAACAATGAGATTGGCACAATACAGCCGATTGCGGAAATTGGCGCGCTTTGCCGTGAGCACGGGGTGCTGTTCCACTGCGATGCGGTTCAGGCTGTCGGGCATATGCCCGTAGACGTGCAGGCGATGAACATAGACATGCTGTCGCTCTCCGGTCACAAGTTCCACGCGCCAAAGGGCGTCGGTGCGCTGTACGCAAAGCGCGGAATAGTCCTGCAAAACGTCCTTGAGGGCGGCGAGCAGGAGCGCGGGCGCCGGGGCGGAACAGAGAACATGCCGGGCATCGTCGGCATGGCGGCGGCGCTGGAGGAATCCTGCCAAAATATGCAGCGCGACGCCCGGCATAGCAAGCTTTTGCGCGATAAACTGATAGCGGAGCTTTCAAAAATTCCGCACTCACGCTTAAACGGCGACAGGGATAAAAGAGTGCCCGGCACGGTCAACTTCTGCTTCGAGGGCATAGAGGGCGAGTCGCTCCTGCTAATGCTCAACAAGCACGGCATCGAGGCCTCTTCCGGCTCTGCCTGCACGACCGGCTCACTCGACCCGAGCCATGTCCTGCTGGCGCTGGGATTGCCGCACGAGGTCGCTCACGGCTCACTGCGTCTGTCCATCGGCGAGTATAACAGCGGGGCGGAGATCGACCACATAATAGAGTGGGTACCGAAAATTATAGCGCGGCTTCGGGATATGTCGCCCGTTTGGGAGGCACTGGAGAAGGGCGAGCGCCCACATCTCATCTGAGCTTGAAAGGAATGTTGTAAATGCTGTATAGCGAAAAGGTAATGGACCATTTTGAAAACCCGCGCAACGTGGGCAAGATGGCGGACGCCGACGGCATAGGCGAGGTCGGCAACGCCAGATGCGGCGATATAATGAAGATGTATATAAAGGTCCGCGACAATGTTATCGTGGACGTGAAGTTTAACACCTTCGGCTGCGGCAGTGCCATTGCGACAAGCTCCATGGCGACTGAGATGATAAAGGGCAAGACCATAGAGGAGGCCCTGCAGCTTAGCAACAAGGCTGTGACAGAGGCGCTCGACGGCCTGCCCCCGCAGAAAATTCACTGCTCAGTGCTCGCGGAGGAATCTGTCCGCGCCGCCGTGAAGGACTACTACGACCGCAAGGGTATAGCGTATAATGTCGAGGAGTTCTGCGACCACGACTGCAATGCCTGCCACGAGCACGATGCCCACGGTGAATGAAGAAAAATACATAAGCCCGGACGAGCGCCAATGCGTCGTCCGGGCTTATTTTTTTAAGGTCTACAGATATTTTTCCATCCACTCGGTGATTTCTCTCAAGCGGCGAATCCTGTGTTTGGGCTTGCCGGAGCGTGAAAGCTCGTGGTTTTCACCCTTGAAAATGCACATTCTTGTGGGCACGCCGTGTAAGCGCAGGGCGTAAAACATCTGCATGCCCTCGGGCAGTGGACAGCGGTAGTCCTCGTCCGAGTGTATAAAGAGAGTCGGCGTCTTGACCTTGTCGGCATATTTGAGCGGGGATTGAGCCCAAATTTTGTCGTGGCTCTCCCATGCGTTGCCGCCCACCTGGTCAGCTGCAAAATACCAGCCGATATCCGACATGTTCGAAAAGCTGATCCAGTTTGAAATGCTCCTCTGGCTGGCTGCGGCCTTGAATCTGTCGGTGTGCCCAATGATCCAGTTGGTCATGAACCCGCCATAGCTGCCGCCGGTAACGCCGAGGCGGTCTGCGTCAATGAAATCGAAGCGGGCAATTGCCTCGTCAACAAAGGCCATGATGTCGCGATAGTCCCGCTGACCGTACTGCCCGCGAATATCGGCAAACTCATCGCCGCCGCCGTCCGAGCCGGTGGGGTTGCAGAGCATGACCGCAAAGCCCCTGCCTGCCCAGAGCTGCATCTCGTGAAAATAGCAGTCGCCGAAGGCGGTTTTAGGTCCGCCGTGCACGTCGAGTATGGTGGGATATTTCTTCCCGGCCTCTGCATCCACCGGGGCGATCACCCAGCCCTCAATCTCGTCGCCTGCCTCATCCGTGAAGCTGATGCGCTGGGGCGCTGAGTACTCATACTCCTCGCACAGGGCGCGGTTTAGCTCTGTAAGCCGGCGCTCGTTGCCGTTTGCGTCAAGGCTGTAAAGCTCACAGCCCTCGCCGCCGCGCATGGCCACCATGGCAAAGCCGTCGCCAAAGACTGTTGCGGCGCTGATGTTGCCGGACTTTAAAGTGACGTTTGATACTTCGCCCGTGGCAAGGTCAAGCCTTATTATTTGTGAGCTTCCGCCCTGAGTGTCGATGAAATGCAGCCCGCCGCCGAGCAGCATATCTGCCTCGCTGTGCGAGCCTCCGGCTTTGATGTCGCTGCCGACGGAGCTGTGAAGCGCGTGCAGGCCGTCGCCAAGCAGAAGGCGGTATTCGCCCCCTTCGCGGAGATAGACTTTCGGGTTTTGGTTCAAGCCGTGTTTTTCTTGGGTGTTTATGAAGGCAGCAACGCGTCCCTCGGGCAGTGCGGTCGCGCCATAGTGGTCGGCTCCCTCGAACAGCGAGATATCCCTTGCCTCCAGAGTGCTCGTGTCCAGCTCGAACAGGCAGTTGCGGGGGTACTCCATATCCTCGTAGCGCTGACAGCTGTAGTAGAGTACAGATCCGTCTTGAGACAGCGAGCAGATGTTCACGACAGCAAATTCGTCAGTCAGCGCACGTGCCTGACCATTCTCATATATGTAAAGCCTGTTTCTCGTCTTATTTATGAAGCCTGCGCCGTTAAACCAGAAGGGAATCTCGTCTATGACCTGATAATCCGAGTCCTCCTTCATGCGGGCGGCGGCTTTTTCCATGTCCCCCTCGCAATCGCCGAGCACCCTGGCGAACTCGTGGGAGTAATCGGCGGTGAAGAAAAAGCGGTCGCGGGACAAGAAACGGATGTCTGTAATCCTATGGTCAAGGCGCAAAAACTCGGTTGCCTCACCGCCGTCGTAGGGCAAGACTTGCCAGACGCTCAGCGGTACGCCCTTTTCCGATTTTTCCTTATCCTTTTTATCGCGCAGTGAGGCAAATGCGATGCCCTCAGGCAACAGCCGGAAGTCAGAGACGTCGCCGGACGATGTGAGCTGACGGACAGCTCCGTCGCGCAGGACATATAGATCAGATTTATACTTGTCTTCCTCGAGTAGGGCATTCTTCACGCAAAAATACAGGTCATTGCCCTGAGCTTTGATGCTGTATGGCATTGCAAAGCGCGAAAAGTGCTCATAATCAACTTTTTTCATATTATCTCTCCCCAAGTGATTTTTTCCTACTTATTTTTTAGGCCAGGGACTGACGTACTGACCTGTCACCATATAGGCGCGGTCCGCGATTTCAGCCAGCGGCGAGTCGGACAAGGAATCGGAATAAAACTCGGCGATCTCGAGTCCGGGATACAGCTCGTGCAGGCGGCGAACCTTCTCCTCGCCGTGGTTATTGAGCCCCAGCGTTTTGCCGCTGTGCTTATCCACGCGCGAGCCGATGAGCCGCACGCCGAGGCGCTCTGTGACGGGCCGCAGCAGAAATTCGGGCGAGGCCGAGCTGATGATATCATCGGGGCGCTTCTGCGCATGATACCAGCCGTTGATGTTACAGTAGTTTTGCTGCCAGAATGTCTCAACCTCTTCGTCAACCCGCGGCAGGGCGGTCAGAAAATGATAGAAAATTTCTTTGACCCGGGTCTTGTATGCAGGGCGAAGGAGCATGACCGGCAGATGCGCAACGGCAGGCAGAGCTGCAAAGGCAGCACGGGGATAGCGGCGGATACAGAACCTGAAGAATGCCTCCGTACTGTCGTAGGGCAGTATGGTCTTGTCGAAATCGTACACATTCACTTTTTCCACATCATTGACCTCCAAACAAACGATAATATGTCACACCCAAAGCCTCGCGTATAAAGTAGTTCACCATCAGCGTCGGCCAGCTTGTGTGTCCCGCAATGCCATAGGCCTCAACACCCAGATCCCCGGCCATGAGCTTTGCCCGGCAGAGGTGATACTCACTCGTGACAATCGCGATGTTCGCATCCGGCTCTCCGCCGTCTTTGCGTATGAGCGCAAAGGAGTTTTCAAGGTTTTCCCAGGTGGAGCTTGACTCGGTCTCGAGTATTATGCGCCGGGGTTCAATTCCCTTTGCCTCCAGCCAAATACCCATCGCCTCGGCCTCGGTCATGCTCTCGCCGGGGCCCTGTCCGCCGGTCACGACGGCCTTGCAGTCCGGATGCGCGTTGAGCCATGCGAGCGCGGCGTCCAAGCGGTTGCGCAGCGAAAGACTCGGCACATCGCCGTGCAGCCCCGCGCCCAGAACGACGATGTAGCCGCAGTCGGAGGGTGCGTCTGTGCGCGCGGCCTTTATTATGGGGATCTCGATTATTGTGAAGATGACGATTCCAATTATAAGCATTGCGCTGATTATTATTTTAAGTGTCCTCGCGCCAAAGCGGTATATGACGATCAGTGACGCCGCGAGCAGGCAGATAAGTGCAATGTACATGTGCCCGGTGACCACTGTGACCAGCAGTACAGCGATTATGAGCAAGGCAATAACTGGTATTAACCAGAGCTTATTCCTCATGCAGTTCCTCCCATTTAGTGTAGAGCCCGTCCAGTTCCCCGGATAAAGTCTGGCGCTCGGAGCCGAGCTCCATAAGGCGCTGATAGTCCGAGGCGTTATCCTCGACCAGCGCATCCAGCTCGACAATGCGCGCCTCGAGCTGTTCAATTTCACGCTCAACACGGCGGAGCTGCTTTTCCTTGTCGGGAGTGCCTTTTCTTCGCGGCTGTTTCTTTTCAGGTTTTGCGGCAGCAGCCTTGGCGGCCTGCGAAAGCTGTGCCTGCCTCGCGCTGTACTCGCGATACTCCGAAAAACTACCGCGGAAGTCAATTATCCCGCCGTCAGCCAGAGCCCAGATTCGTGTTGCGAACTTTTCAATAAAATACCTGTCATGCGAAACAAAGAGCAGAGCCTCGTTATAATCCTCAAGCGCGTCCTCCATCCATTCTCTTGAGGCGATATCCAGATGGTTTGTAGGCTCGTCCAAAATCAGCAGGTTGATGTCACCGCGCATGAGCATGCACAGGCGCAGACGGCTTTGCTCGCCGCCTGAGAGCGCACTGACAGCCTTGAGCGCATCTTCGCCGGAAAAACCAAAGGAGCCGAGCGAATCGCGCGCCTGCTGGGGTGAACAGCGGCAGTCGTAGATGAGCGTGTCAAGTGCCGATCTCGATGTGTCCGTGAAGTGGATAATCTGTGGCAGATACGCCATGCGCACGGCGGGACCCTTGCGAAGCCAGCCGGAGTCCGGCTCCTCCTCGCCGACGATAAGCTTAATGAAGGTCGATTTACCCGTGCCGTTGTCGCCTATGAGAGCAATGCGCTCTCCGCCGGTGACCAAAAGCTCGAGCTCGGAAAATAGTTTGCGCTCCCCAAAGCTCTTGCTCAGCCCGTCAACGAGCAAAACCTCGTCGCCGTGAAACTCGCGCTCTTTGAAGGTCGCGCGAAGGCGCCGTGCCTCCGTAGGCCTCTCGGTTTGAGAGAGGCGCGCGATGCGTTTTTCCATGGAGAAGGCGCGCTTGTGCAGCTTGTCGTTGCCCATGAAGGCCCAAAGATGCAGCTTTGCCGCCGCCGCTGTGAGCTGATCGATCTTTGCCTGATCCTTCTCGTATTGTTTGAGCTTTTCGTCAAAGCGCCGTTGACGCTCGACGACATAAAAGCTGTAGTTTCCGGAGTAGAATTCGGCGCAGCCGTCCACAATTTCAACGCAGCGCGTCGCGACCGTGTCCAGAAAATATCTGTCATGGCTTATCGCGAGCACAGTGCCGGGAAAGTGCAGAATGTAGTCCTCCAACCACTCGGTCGCGCGCAGGTCAAGGTGGTTTGTCGGCTCGTCCAGCAGAAGAATGTCGGTGTCCTCGAGAATGAGTCTGGCGAGGTTCACGCGGGTTTTCTCGCCGCCTGAGAGCAGGTTAAACCTGCGCTCGCGCATTTCCGCCGTGATGTCGAGGCCGTTTGCGACCCGATCGCGCTCGAATTCCATGTCGTAGCCGCCCAGCCGACGGAAATCGTCTGAAATCCGGTCATACTCATCGAGCAGCTGCCTGGAGCTGTCGGCAGCCATGCGCCGCTCCAGATCCTGCATGCGCGCGGCAATATCGCCCAGGCGCCGGTGCGCCTCACGGAGCACATCGTTCGTTGTCCAGTCCGCGGGGTAGTTCGGAATCTGAGAAACGAGTCCTATTCTCCTGCCCTTATGTATGGAAACGGAGCCCTCGTCGGGGATGATTTCACCGCAGAGAATGCGAAACAGAGTGGTTTTGCCGCTGCCGTTCGCGCCGAGAATACCGATGTGATCTCCTGCGTCCACGTCAAACGACAGGTTTTCCAGCACGGGATGGCCAACCTCAAAAGATTTTTTTAAGTTTTTTACCGATATATCAATCATAATTTATTCCTGTATCATATTAGTATATTCTCCTCCGGATTCCGGCGCAGGTCAATGTAGTGGTTTATATAGCCGCCGAGCAGGAGGAAATAGAAGCAGTAGAATATCCAGATCATGGCGACCATGATGGTTCCTATGAAGCCATATGCGCCAAATTTATCTGAAAGTGAGACATAAAAGGAGAAAAGCGATGAGAATACGACCCAGCTTATTGCACAGAATATAGCTCCGGGCCACTGGTGTTTGTATTTTCCGGTTTTCGCGGGCATTATTTTATAGAGGATTGAAAAAACCAGCGCAAGCAGACAGGGCACCAGAAGATAGCGCAGGACGCTGAGTATGGAAAACAAAAACTCAAGCCCCGGCGACGAGATGGAGTAGTACTGTACAAGCTCAACAATTTTGCCGCCGTAGACGATGACAAAAAATGAAATGAGCAGAGTCGCGACCAAAATGACCATGTATATGCAGGCGCGCAGCGAGAAAACAATGAAGTCCTCCTTGCGCTGTACATCATAAACAGAGTCCATGCCACGCATAAGCGCCTTCATGGATGCGGATGCCGACCAGATTGTCAGAAAAATTGAAATCGTCAGCGCTACTCGACCTCCATTGTATATCCCTGAGACAATGTTCTCAAATATCTGATAGACAGAGTCGGGCACATATTCAGATAAAATAAGCAGAACTGTATCCTCGGTCAGCGGCGTGTATTGTATTATTGAGACCAGCAGCATCGTGAGCGGAACCAGCGACATGAACAGGTAGTACGCGCAGGCTGCTGAGTATGTTGTTATCTTTCGGCTCGAGAGCCCGCCGGAAAAACTGTCTACGGCATCATAAATGTCTTTAAGCATGCTCTTCACGAAGTCCCCTCCTTTTAAGAACACTATGCATTTTCTCACATAAGCGGGAAAATATCAAGTAAAGCTCAGCAGCTCGGCCAATTTTCCATCTTTGCGAATACTGTCTATCGCCTCTGGAAATACTACGGCAGAGGTGATTTAAAAATGACAACCAAGGAAACGCTTTACCTTGACGACGCACTGGCACACGCGAAGTTTATGACCACGCAGTGCCGCGAAGCAGTGAACACTCTTCAGGATCCCACCCTAAAGCAGCAGGCACAGCGCATGGCTGACCTGCATAGTCAGCTCTACACCCAATTTTATAATCTCATTTAGGAGGTGCAACATGGACGACAAGACTATAATGGAAAATCTTCTCAATAACTCCAAGGCAGTATGTAACCTGTATATGAATGGAACTATTGAGTCATCAACCCCGAATGTGCGTCAGGCCTTCAACACGGCACTCAACTCCGAGCTTTCAGCTCAGGAAGAAACCTTCAAGGCGATGTCCCAGAAGGGCTGGTATCAGGTGGAACAGGCTCCCCAGCAACAGACCCAGCAGGTGAAGCAGAAGTTTACCCCCTCCTGCTAAGCACGAAACAATAACCGCCGCACAAAACTGTGCGGCGGTTTTTATATATAAAACTATTTTTAGTTATTCCCCACTAGTCCCTGAGTCCCATGGGTGTTATTTCGCAGTAATCCTCCACCGAGCCGGATTTTTTGAAGCAATCGAGTATCTGCTTCCCCACCGGATGCAGACCCTCAACGTAATATGCCTCCAACTCACGCGCAAAAAAGCCATACAGAATCTCCGCGCCCATGTCGTAGCCCTCCTCGCCCAGCGCCCCTTGGGTTTCCGGACGCAGGAAACGTCCGGAGATGCGCTGACCGTCAACCTTCATCTCCTTGAGACCGTAGCCCATAAGGGAGCAGCGTGAGGGGGTCAGTCTGTCCATTTTCATGTTCACGCCGCCGCGACGGGCAAGATACTCGCGGCTTATCCACTCCGGCACGAAGCCGACCTTGTATACGCCGATGTGCTGGTTCGGGATGAGCACATAGCGGGTGTTGGGGCAGGCAAGTATTTGCTCAAGCAGGAGGTTTGCCTGACGCACCTTGAGGCCCGTGGCAAACGGCCAGTAGGAGCCAACTCCCTCGCTCGCGAGGGGAGACTCACCGCTGATGCTCGGGTTTTTGAAGCCGCGCGGGGCGACAAGCCGCCACAGCCAGGCGAGAGCCGGCGGGATGATGTGCATGAGCCCCATTATGCCGTAGCTCGGCGTTTTTGCCGTTGCGGGCGGCATGCGCACGCCGAAGGAACGCACATCGACCTCGACAGGGTCGCTCACGATGTCCTTGATAAGGTGGCGGGGGATGATGACGCGCGGGTTCGGGCAGGGATCGCCGTTGGAGTCAATTTCATGCTCCCAGGGCAGGCAGGTCGCACCGGGTACGCCGTCGATGTTGAAGAATACCAGCGGCTCCTTGGCGTGGATTGCGATTTCCTCGTACATAGGATCGGTGCCGTAGGCGGTGATTCCGTCCACGCGCACGAACCAGCCATCCTCGCCGTCGGCCACAGACAGCTTGCCGCCGGGCTTCTGTATGGCGGGCGGGCATATTGCCATGTCGTCCGTCACCGGCTCGATGGTGCAGGTGTCGCTCATGCTTATGTAGCGCAGCTCGCCCGTGAGCAGGTCTGTGCCGAGCGGCACGCGACCGTCAAGTGAGCGCTGAACGTCCTGCAAAAGCTCGCTCTTGCCGCCGCCGGAGGCGCCCTCGTGCATCATGACGATCTCGTTTTCGTAAGGGGTGATGATGCGGGCGGCGGAGGCGTGGGCGGTCAGCCAATTTTCCTGCTCGCCAATGTCAAGCAGGACACTGTAGATGCCTTTTTTTGCCGAGGGACCGGGGTAGAGGTTATAGGCGAATATCTCGTGCAGCTCCGGCTTGCGGCTGTGAACAACAACCTGCTTGCCGTCGAAGTGAGTGTGTCTGAAGGGGGGCGCGACATAGATTACGGAGCGAGGCTTGAAGCTTTTAACCTCGCGTATGCTGATGAAGGCCTGAAGCTCCGAGAGTGCGAAAGCGAAAAATGCCGCGTTGCGCGGGCAGACGAGAACAGAGTCATAGCCGTACTGATGACCGCCGGCCTTGAAGGGCACAAGAATAAGCTCCTGCCCTGTGAGCCATACATAGGTCTCGTTGCGCAGTGAGTCAAATTCATAGCCGTATACATCCCCAAAGCGGGGCTTGTCTGTGGGCAGATCGTCCGCAATACGCATGCAGTCAGGGTCGCGCCGACGCATGTAGTCCTCGGTGAAGTTCACAGCCGCACCGTTGCGGCAGCGCACCACATTGGCCTCGGCAACGCTCTTACCGTTGACGTCGTAGCACACCTCCACCTTCATAGTGCTGTCACTGCCGAAAACAAGGTCGTAGAGCACTTCCTTACTCTCGGGTATTATGACGCTTGGACTGTTGTATATAACTTTTTTCAGCTCCTCAGGCAGAGAGAGCTTCTCAAAAAGTATATTCATTGTGGCACCATCCTTTCCTGAAAAACGTGCATATTAATAATTTATGCGCAATACTGCTCTTTGTCAATAGACCTGTTTGTCGAAAAAAAAGCGCGAGACGCCTGAGCGCTCACGCTTTTGTCATATTGCGGATGATTTGACCCATTTTTATGCAAATATCTAAGTTTTTTGTTCGGAAACGTCTGCAAAATTTTCCAACATTCTATCGCTCTTCCCTAAAATAAGGCAAGCCGAGATTTGCCGGCGGCTCGTTTTCGCGGCTCTTCTTCAGAGAGACGACCACGAGGACGATAATGGTGACAAGATACGGCAGCATCTTGAAAAGCTCCTGCGAGGAGCGGGTCAGACCCGGAATATAAAGGTACATCCACGAAAGAACACCGAAGAGGTAAGCGCCCCAGACGGCATGTGAGGGTTTCCAGCGTGCGAAGATGACAAGTGCGACCGCGAGCCAGCCCAGACGTTCGATTCCACCGTCGCTCGACCAGGTTCCGCTGGTGTAGTCCATGACGTAGTAGAGTCCGCCGAGTCCCGAGATGCCTGCGCCGAGGCAGGTTGCGAGATATTTGTACTTCGTGACATTTATTCCCGCGGCATCGGCCGTGGCCGGGTTTTCGCCGACTGCGCGCAGGTTGAGACCCGTGCGTGTGCGGCTGAGCACATAGTTCACCACGAGCGCGAGGATAATCGAAACATAGACAAGCCAGCCGAAGGAGAAGAACAGCTCGCCCACGACACCGAGCCCGGACAGCCCCGGAATGCTCTTGCGGAAAACGGCGGAGGTCGCAGCCACGCGAACCTGGCCGACGCCGCCTGCCATCTTGTTGAGCATGCCGCCAAAGAAGTTTCCAAAGCCGCCGCCGAAGATGGTCAGGGTGAGGCCGGTGACGTTCTGGTTTGCGCGTAGCGTGATGGTGAGAAAGCTGTAGATAAGTCCGCCCAGCGCAGACGCGCCAAACGCGCCCAAAAGCGCGATGATAAGGCAGATAAACGACGAGGGGTCAGACCCTGCGGCTATGCAGGCATTTTCGTAATAAAATGCGACCATGAGCCCGGAAATACCGCCGATGAACATGATTCCGGGCACGCCGAGGTTCAGGTTGCCGGATTTCTCGGTGAGAATTTCACCCGTAGCGCCGAAGAGAATGACAGTGCCAAAGACTATCGAAGCCGTAAAAAGTGAAATAAATGAATTCATTTTCCTGCCTCCTCTTTATGTCTCTTGCTGCCAAACTTGACATGGTAACTGATGAAAAACTCGCTGCCCAGAATGAAAAATAAAATTATGCCGGTCACCATCTGCGAGGCGTAGTCGTTGAGATTGTAACGCGAGGCGATTTCTCCCGCGCCTTTTTCGAGGAACACCAGCAGGAAGGAAACGCCGATCATGACGAAGGTGTTGAATTTCGACAACCAGGCGACGATGATGGCGGTGAAGCCGCGCCCGCCCGCCGTGCTCGTTGATATCGTGTGGCTCGCGCCCGAAACTGCGATGAAGCCCGCAAGCCCGCAGACAGCGCCCGAGATGGCCATGGTGCGGCGTATGACACGCCCGACGCGGATTCCGGCGTATTTGGCGGTGTTTTCGCTTTCGCCGACGACGGATATCTCATAGCCCTGCTTGGAATAGCGCATGTAGATGAACATTCCGACCGCGAGCGTGAGCACGATTATGACGTTAAGCGTGTACTGCTGACCGAAAATGGACGGGAACCAGCCCGCGTTAGAGCTTGGGTTAATGATGCCGATGGAGTTTGAGCCCTTCGGGTTTTCCCAGAGCGCCACGCACCAGCTGGTGAGCTGAAGGGCGATATAGTTCATCATGAGCGTGAAGAGCGTCTCGTTCGTGTTAAACTTCGCCTTGAATATTGCCGGGATGAAGCCCCACAGCCCCCCCGCAATGGCGCTGACGGCGAACATGATGATGAGCATGAGCGGAGTGGAGAGAGAGTCGCCGAGATAGATCATGACCGCGGCTGTGGCAATGCCGCCGATGAGAATCTGACCCTCAGCGCCGATGTTCCAAAATCGCATTCTGAAGGCGGGAGCAAGGCCGACGGCAATACACAAGAGCATCATCGCATCGCGGATGGTGACCCAGGAGCGGCGCGGAGTGCCGAAGGCACCCTCTGCCATGGCGATATATACCTTGGCAGGGTTTAATTTGGTCAGGGCAAAGATCACGAGTCCGGCGACGATGAGCGCGCAAAGCAGCCCCGCAAGCCGGATGAGCCACGCCTTCCATGCAACAAGCCCGTCGCGCTTGGAAATGCGGATCAGAGGTTCTTTAGTATCGTGGTTCATTTCTTCTCGCCTCCCAGTCTTGTCATCATCATTCCAACCTCGCGCTTATCCGCGCCGCGACCCTCGACAAGGCCGGAGACCTGACCGCCGCAGAGCACAAGAATCCTGTCGCACAGCTCCAAGAGCACGTCGAGATCCTCGCCGACGAACAAGACTGCGACGCCCTTTTCCTTCTGGCGGTTTATGAGGTCGTATATGGTGTAGGAAGAGTTAATATCAAGTCCGCGTACGGCGTAGGCGGTCATGAGCACGGTAGGTGCGGAGGCAATCTCACGCCCGACCAGCACCTTCTGCACGTTGCCGCCGGAGAGCCTGCGCACAGGCGTTGACACTCCCGGTGTGTTGACGGAAAGCTCCTGCACAACCTGTTCTGCAAGGTCATGTGGGCTTTTTCGGTCGGCAAACAGCGAGCGTCCGCGGCGGAAGCTGCGAAGCATCATGTTATCTGTCAGATCCATGTTTGCGACAAGGCCCATGCCGAGCCTGTCCTCAGGCACGAAGGAGAGCGCGACGCCCATCGCGGTTATCTCTCTGGGATCACGCCCGACAAGCTGCTCGTGTTCTCCGGTTTCAGGTTCGATATAGGTGATGCTGCCGGCTTCCACGCGCTGCAGCCCGGCAATGGACTCTAAAAGCTCCTTCTGACCGCAGCCGGATATGCCGGCTATGCCGAGAACCTCCCCGGACTTGGCTGTGAAGGATATGTCGCGGAGCTTCACGACACCGTCAGCGTCGCGGACGGTCAGCCCCTCGACAATTAGGCGGGGAACCGAGTTCTCAGGCGTCGGGCGCTCGATATTGAGCGTAACCGGATGGCCGACCATCATGTTGGTCATCTCCGCCGCGTTTGTCATCCCGGTTTTCATATCGCCGACGAACTGCCCGCGACGGAGTATGGCGACACGGTCGGAGAGATCCTCAACCTCATGCAGCTTGTGCGTGATGATGACAACGGCCTTGCCCCCGTCGCGCATGTTGCGCAGCACGGAGAAGAGCTTGTCGGTTTCCTGCGGCGTCAGCACGGCAGTGGGCTCGTCAAGAATGAGGATGTCTGCGCCGCGATAAAGGACCTTTACGATCTCGACGGTCTGTTTCTGCGAGACACTCATGTCGTATATTTTCTGGTTCGGGTCAACCTCGAAGCCGTAAGCACTGCAAATTTCGCGGACACGCCCGGCAACGACCTTCATGTCGAGCTTGCCGTCTCCCGGCAGGCCGAGGATAATGTTTTCAGCCGCAGTGAGCACGTCCACGAGCTTGAAGTGCTGGTGAATCATGCCGATGCCGAGGTCGAAGGCGGCCTTGGGTGAACGGATGGACACTTCCTTGCCGTCCACGAAAATTTGACCCTCGTCAGGGTAGTAGATGCCGGACAGCATGTTCATCAGCGTGGTCTTTCCGCTGCCGTTCTCGCCCAGCAGAGCCAATACCTCTCCACGGTAAATATCGAGCCAGGCCTTATCGCTTGCGACGACAGAGCCGAAGGCCTTGCTTATGTTCCGCATTTGAACAGCGGCTGTAACTGACTCCATAGACGTTCCTCCCCAATAGATTCTCTGTTAGCATAAAACACGTAATGCAGGGCGCAAGCAGTTTTGCGCCCTGTATTCCGTCTTTTACCGCAGGGGGAAGCTGCAAAGGCAGCTTCCCCCTATGTTTTCTTATAGCTTAGCTGTTCTGCTCGGTGATGCCGTCAATGCGCAGATCGAACAGAGGAGCGGCAATGACCTCGGACTCGTGGAAATAGCCGTCCCAGATGAGAGCGGTGCCCTCAAAACCCCAGGACTGGTCATAGCTTTCAAGGGTTTCGCCGCCGACAGTCCAGGTGCTGCAGTCAAAAACGTGCAGACTGCCGTCGCGCAGGCTGCCCTCGATCTCGGCAACCTTATCATCGGTGCCCTCGGCGCAGTTGGGGCCGAGCGCGGAGATCATGACGCCGCCGGTGGTGTAGCCCGCGGAGGTGTCCTTGGGCAGAGCCTCACCCTTCATTGCGCCCTCAATAAGGCTGGTGTAGACAACGCCCCAGTTGTTCTGGGCAGAGGTCAGGGCGGCGTCGGGTGCTGCGGAGAGCATGTCAACGTTGTAGCCCACGCAGAAAACGGTCTTTCCGGACTCATAAGCGGCCTGAACAGCGGAGGGGGCTCCGGTGGTGTCCGCATGCTGGCTGATGATGACGCAGCCGGAAGCCATCAGGGAGTTTGCCGCCTCGGCCTCAGCAGTCTGGTCAGCCCAGGAGTTGGTGTAGATGACATCCATGTATGCCTCGGGCACGATGGACTGGACGCCGAGGAAGAAGGCGGTGTAGCCGGAGACGACCTCGGCATAGGGATATGCGCCGACATAACCGACGTAGGGATCGGTGACGCTGCCTTCGTCCATGAGCTCTTTTAGCTTCATTCCAGCGACAACGCCGGAGACAAAGCGGGACTCATAGATCTTGGTAAAATAGTTAAATACGTTGTTGAGCTCGGATTTGTGAGCAGACTGGCCGGAGGCATGGCAGAACAGAACCTCAGGATACTCCTGTGCGGCCTGCCACATGTAGGACTCGTGACCAAAGCTGTTTGCGAAGATGATGTTGCAGCCCTGCTCGACGAGGTCCACTGCCGCGTCATAGCACTTCTCATCCTCGGGGATGTCGTACTTCCAGACGACCTGCTCGTCGCTGAGTTTCAGGGTCTCTATTGCGGCCTTGATGCCTGTGATGTGGGCAAAGTCATAGCCAATGTTCTCGTTGTGAAGCAGGACTACGCCGACCTTAATGTCTGCGCTGTCGCCGCCTGCGTCGGGTGTGGGTGTGGACTTATCGACGCTATCGCCGCAAGCGGCAAGCGCGAACACCATGACGAGGGCAAGCATGAGTGCAAGAAACTTTTTCATTTTACTTCCTCCAAAATTTAATTTCATCTTTTATCTTAAACCGCCACCGCGGCTTGAGAACAATAAATCGGCAGGAGAGAAGAGACTCCTGCCGGTCGAAAGCGTAAAAAACAGCTGTACCGATAGGCCGATCTTTTACGGTGACCGGGTAGAGACGTCGAAACCATATTATCCGACATATATCGCGTGTATTAACGTGTATTAATATGTAAGCTGACTTAAATCAGCAGAACTCGATTGAGCCGTCGTCGCCCATGGCCTTGATCCTTGCCAGAGACTCGACCCTGTAGCCGCGTGAGCGGATAAGTTCACCGCCGGGCTGAAACGCTTTTTCAATGGCGATTCCCACGCCGACTACGAGCGCGCCGGACTGCTCAACCAGCGAAATGAGCCCGTTGAGCGCTTTGCCGTTTGCGAGGAAATCGTCTATTATGAGCACCCGATCCCCGGACCCGAGAAATTTCTTTGAGACCATGATGGTGTTTATTGTGCCGTGTGTGAAGGATTCGACCTCGGAGGTCCAGACCTCACCGGCTATATTTTTGGTTTTACTCTTTTTGGCAAACAAAACAGGGCACTCGAAAATCTGGCCCGCAATGCAAGCCGGACCGATGCCCGATGCCTCAATAGTGAGAATTTTGTTTATTCTTTCTTCGGAAAAAAGTCTATGCCACTCCCTTGCCATATCTGCGAACAGAGAAGGATCCATCTGGTGGTTGAGAAAACCATCAACCTTAAGTATGCCGCCCGGCAATACTGACCCATCCTCGCGAATGCGGTTTTCCAGAAGCTGCATGGCAATCACCCCCAAAAAATAAAAGAGAGAACGCGGAACATTTCTCTAATATAGATTTTACAACATAATTCGACACAACGCAAGTGGTTTTCCGTACAATATCAGTCGAAGCGGCTGGATGTTTTGGTGCTTTTTGATAGTTGTCGTTTACAAATGCACGACAATGCGTTAAAATATAGGCGTTCGCATTATTTATTTGTAAGGAGCTGGTTTCTTTGCCCGAGCTTTATGACTACACCAAGGACGGCGGCCCTGAGGGTAAGACCTATGACGACTTCTATCTGAAGTTGCGGCGCGATGTGCGCGCATGGGTGGCAAAGCACACGAAAAGTGACATTGCCGACGTCCTGCTGAATGTTCCGGACTTCTTCTATCTGCTTGTAAAGCTGGCGAATGATCCGGATGTCCCGAACGCAAACAGGAGACAGATTGTCGCGGCAGTGATTTATTTTGTCTCGCCGCTGGATGTTATTCCGGACGTAATTCCGGGACTTGGCTGGCTGGACGACCTGTATCTTGCCCTTATTGTGATCGACGGGCTCATGAATGCCGTTGATTTGGATGTGATTGAGAAGTACTGGCTGGGCGATGAGGACATCATACATATGGTGAAGCTCACCCTCGACAGACTCAACGACAAGCTGGGCGCCGGTCTTATAAAGCGCATTATAGACAGTCTGCATAAGAACAAGGACCCGGAGGTGTACGACATTCCGGATTCGGAGGACTTTGACAGCTATGTTCAAGATTAATTATTGCTTTCTCTGATAAGAAGAACAAATAACGTATTGACTATTGGCCATTTTGCATATATAATGCGTTATAAAGAACACAATCTTGCGGAAAGAGACTCACATAACTTAAGGGGGAAATAACTGCATGAAGAAGTTTACAAAGGTACTATTAGTTGTCGGCGTTCTTGGTTTCGCCTGGTATTGGGACATTAAGACGACCTGATTATATCGTCAAATGACCGCTAAAAGCCTCCCGTCGCCGGGAGGCTTTTAGCTTTAAACCCTGAAGGGAGAGCGCTCATGAGTAAGCTGCATAAAAAAATGGTCGCCTTGGGCGACATGACAAAACATAGCTACGACAGTGTTGTTGCCGCCTGCGGTCAGCCGCGGGAGACGAAGCCCTGTCAGTTTTCCGATATTGGAAAGGGAGTTCGCGCCACGTGGAGGGACGGACTATTCACCATAACCTTCAACTTCGATTCGGAAGGAAACTACTGCGGCATCTATCGCCACCGCAACTGGGAGCCATATATCTGGCTTTTGGCGATAACCGCAGTGCTTATCGCGGGCGCACTCATCATAGGTGCGCATATGCGCGGCAAAGCGGCCGAGCAAAAAGATTCGTCGTCTTATGAGACGGTTATTCTTGCCTCCGGCAGCAAAATAGAGTATTATTTGTAGGTACGAAAAATAATTGCTCTTGGCTGTGACGGGGGCATGTTTTATATTGAACAGGAGGCAGAAATTTTGAAATTTTCTCAGCTGCACTATGAGCGCCCGGATATGGACGCGGGCCGCGAATATATAGAAGCCGCCGCCGAGCGCCTTACCGCCGCCGGAAGCTTTGTGGAGGCCGATTCCATCTTCGGCGAGATATGCGAGTATAAATCCCAGCTGTACACCATGTCCACGATAGCCGAAATTCGCCATACTATGGACACTACCGACGAGTTTTATGACGGTGAGAGACAGTTTCTGGACGCCGCCTTCCCCCGGCTTGCAGAGTCATTAAATAAATTTGACGAGGCGCTGCTCGGCAGCCCGTTCCGCGCCGGGCTTGCCGCAAAATATAACGAGCTGTTGTTTGTGAACAAGGAGATAGGTCTCAAGGCCTTCTCGCCGGAGATTGTCCCGGACATGCAGGCAGAGAACGCTCTGACCGCTGAGTATTCAAAGCTTATCGCCTCCGCCCAGATACCCTTTGAGGGCGAAACCTACACTCTGTCCCAGCTCACGCCGCTGATTCAGGATCCGGATGATGTGCGCCGCCTTGCCGCCTGCAAGGCCGAGGACGCCTGGTATTCCCAGAATGCGGCGCAGCTTGACGAGATATTCGACAAGCTCACGAAGCTGCGTGACGGCATGGGCAAAAAGCTCGGCTACAAGGATTTTACCGAGCTTGGCTACTATCGCATGACCCGCAACTGCTATGACAAGCAGGATGTGGAGAAGTTCCGCGAAGCGGTCGTGAAGTACATCGTCCCCATCGCCTCCGATATTTACCGCCGTCAGGCTGAGCGTTTGGGCAAGGGCTATCCCATGGGCGTCGAAGATGTTTCGCTCGAGTTCCGCAGCGGCAACCCCCGTCCCCAGGGCACGGCAGAGGACATTCTTGCGCAGGGCAAAAAGTTCTATCACGAGCTTTCCGAGGAGACTGCCCAGTTTATAGACGTCATGTACGAAAACGAGCTGCTAGATGTTCTGTCCCGCAAGGGCAAGGCCGGCGGCGGATATTGCACGGATTTGAGCCAGTACAAGGTTCCGTTTATCTTTGCGAACTTCAATGGCACAGCCGGCGATGTGGAGGTCATGACACACGAGGCAGGCCATGCCTTTGCCTGCTACACCGCGCGCAACATAGTGCCTGCGGATTCCTGGTGGCCGACCTATGAGGCCTGCGAGGTTCACTCCATGTCCATGGAGTTTTTCGCCTGGCCCTGGGCGGAGGGCTTCTTCGGCTCCGATGCGCGCAAGTTCTATTACACGCATCTGTCGGGCGCACTGACCTTTATCCCCTATGGAACCATGGTTGACCATTTCCAGCACATCGTGTATGAGAAGCCCCAAATGAGCCCTGACGAGCGCAACGCCGCCTGGAAGCAGCTGCTGGCGATCTACATGCCGTGGATAAAGCTGGACGAGAACGCGCTGCCGTACTTCGCGGGCGGGCGCTCCTGGCAGAAGAAGATGCATATTTACGAGTCCCCCTTCTATTATATAGACTATTGCCTCGCCCAGACGGTTGCGCTGCAGTTCTGGACCGAGATACAGAAGGACCCCAAGGCCGCGTGGGAGAAGTACATGGCCTACACTCGTCCGGCGGGAACTAAGACCTTCCGGGAGCTCGTAGCCGGAGCCGGTCTCGACTCACCCTTTGAGAATGGCGCACTGCGTACGGTTGCGGAGTTTGCAAGCAAGTGGCTGGAGAGCTGCGACCTGAGCGGACTGGAATAAGAAAAAATACTAAGCGCCCCGCCAAACGGCGGGGCGCAGCTTATCTCAAACGCAAACAATTCCCAGGAGAGGAAATATACATATGGAATACACACTGATACGCTCAAAACGGAAAACCCTCGCGCTGCAGATAACGCGTGAGGCGCAGATAGTCGTCCGCGCTCCCGCGCGCCTGCCGAAGCCGGAAATAGAGCGCTTCCTAAACTCTCGCCGGGGCTGGATTGAGGAAAATTTAAGCCGGCAGCAGCACAGGCAGGAGACTTACCCAGAGCCGACGGAGGCCGAGCGTGCAGAGCTGATCGCAAGAGCAAGGCTCGATCTGCCCGAGAGAGTGGAACGCTGGTCGGCGGTCATGGGACTTGTGCCGGCAGGCATTAAGGTGACCAGTGCACGCAGCCGCTTCGGAAGCTGCTCCGGTAAAGACAGCCTGTGCTTTGCCTGGCGGCTCATGCAGTATCCGGAGGCTGCAATTGACTATGTTGTAGTGCACGAGCTCGCACATATAAGACATAAAAACCACGGCCCTGACTTTTACGCTCTTATTGAGAGTGTTTTACCGGACTGGAAAGAGCGCCGGGCCTTGCTGCTGAGATAAAAATATACTTTTTTCGAGTTAAATCAGCAAATTACTGAAAAGTTATCAACTTAGTTACGTCTATGATGCAAAAACGATGGGATTGAATTTTATACTGCAGTCAGACGACAAGGAAGGAGCTGCAGTAATGAAAGAAACGATCCTGTGTATTGTGACAGCCGCGCTACTCCTGCTCTCAGCCTGTGGCGGCAGCGCCGAGGGCCAGACGGCGAGGACAACCCAATCAACGAGAATGCCCCGAACTGTAGTTTCCCTTTCGTCGACCCACTCCATTGACATATAAGTCAACATTCTTCCCCTCTCTCCATACGTTCTTTAAGGTTTTTTTCGCAATAAGCCCCTACCGGAAACGGTAGGGGCTTATTGTATATCAAGTGTTCTTATAATCAGAAATATTTTTTAAATTGCCTATTGACAAATAAGGTTTCATATTGTAAACTAACATCAGTTAGTGCAGGCTAACTAAAAACTTAATTGCGATTCGGTTTTTGGAGTATGCCATGGCTCCAAATAGGCAGACCGGCGCATCTACCTCTCTTTTTTTGACGGACTTCCAAGTTCCCCCCTCGGAAGTCCGTCAAATATTTTCCGTTGGATGCAAAGTTCTTCAGGCCCCTGAAGGCCTAATTGAGATTTTTGCATCGCTGTATTTCTTATAGCCTTCAGAGATGCGGGGTTTGCTCATGAGAGTGAGGGGTATAAGAATAGCAAGACATACAGCGGAACCGGGCCAAAGGGCGGCGATGCCCAGGGGATTGCCCACAAAGAACCACACGGCAGCTGTTGCGCCGCCTCCAAGCATGCTCCAGAAGGCTGCACGTTCGTCCACGCGGGGCCAGACCAGAGCCATAAGCAGGACGATACCGACAATGGAGCGAATCTGGAATGCGCCAAGCATGTTGTCGAGTATTGAGCCCGCGTTCATGCCGAACCAGGTTCCGAGAACGCCGGCGATGCAGATTACAAAGAAAGAGAAGCGAAGCTGCTTTTTCTCGCTGGCCTTTGGATTAACCTTTGTGACATAGAAGTCCTTTGTCATCGTTGCGGATACGACCAGAAGCAGAGTCGGCCCCGTTGACCATATCGCCGCGATGATAGCCATGCTGAGCACGCCGCTGTAGATAGTGCCGAGGCTGTTTGCCATATTAAACAGGGCGGTACTGGGGCTGATCCCTGGCATTACTATCTTTGCACACATACCGATTAGCGCCGGCATGAGCGCGAGGAGCACAACGGCAGCACCTGCAAGCAGGATGCCACGATTGGCGGACTTTTCGGATTTCGCGCTAAAGAGAGCACTGGTCACGTTTGAAGATGCGAGAAAGGAAATTGCAGTGCCGAGCGCACTGGCAAGGGTGTTCATAGGCTTGTCGCCGACAATATTAAAGTAGCCGTCGGGCACAGACTGCTTGAGCTGGGAGATTCCGCCCACAGACTTTACTGATGCTACAGCGACAAACAGCAGGCCTAAAAACATTACAGTTGCGTGCAAAACACTCATCCAGGATGCGCCGAACATGCCTCCCAAAATTGCAATTCCGATAAAGAGGCCTGTTATTATCCAAGTCATGGTTCTCTCGTCTATATTTGTAAGAGGACCGAGTATGGTTGCGGCAGCAGATGCCTGTGACGAATATAAGATGACATAGACAAGAGCGACTATGAACATCATGAGAGTCCGCACGCGCGGCCCGAACATAACCGAGTATGCCTCCGGAATGGTCATCGCACCGTACTTTTCGGACATTGCACGGTAAAATTTTGATACTGTAAGTACAACCAGGACGCAGCCTATGGCCATCCCCCAGTTTGCCCATATTGCGTTTGAGAGACCGCCTGTAAAGGCGTTGGCGGCATTTCCGATTGTTCCTGACCCTGCAACTATCTCGGAAAACAAAAGTGCGGCAACCACAACAGTAGACATAGAGCGACTGGCGGTGTAGAAGGCGTTTGTATCTTCCTGAGCTCGCTTGCGGAAGAAGAGGGGCACAACCGCTGTTATTACTAAATATGAGAATATCATTATTATCTGTATCATTTGATTTCTCCTTTGGGTAGCGGCATTCA
>CAZHUG010000011.1:0-46594 GCA_964535405.1 uncultured Oscillospiraceae bacterium
GTTTGCCCAACCCAGTCCGCCTGTCAGGCAGGCACTCATTATATAGGGGCTTATCGATGCGCCGACGCCCCAAAAACAGTGCAGCCAGCTCATGTGGCGCGAGCTGTAGTGCAGGGCGACGTAGTTATTGAGCGCCGCGTCAACAGCGCCTGCGCCCAGGCCGTAGGGGATCGTGGCTATGCAGAGCACCCAAAAAGAGCTTGAGACGGAAAAACCGAACAGTGCCACGGCTGTCATGCCTACACTGACTGCGGTGACAAGTCCCGCGCCGAAGCGCCTTGTAAGTCTGTCGGAGAATAGGCTTGAAACAATGGTGAATCCCGCGATAAGCATCGAGATGATGCCCGCGTAGGACAAAGGAACGCCCATCTGCAGCTGTATAGTCGGCCAGCCTGAACCCAGAAGAGAGTCAGGAAGTCCAAGACTTATGAACGATACGTAAATTAGAGCCAATAATAATGAATACATATGTCACCGTCAATTGATGTTATTTACAGCCTCGACTGTCTTTTTGCCCTTCTTAGCAAATGCGCCACTAGAATATATCATAGGCGAACAGCAAAAAGCAACACGCACTCCCTTTGAGGCCTGTTGCTTTTTTCATTGCTCATTTAAATTTGGAAAACACAAATTTCCCTGAATCTGAGAAGTCGTCTTCTGTCCAGTTTGACAGGCTTGCTCCGGGTCTCAGCGCCGCCGAGGTCTCGTCCCTGTCGCCCAGGGACCAATTTAGCCAGCTGATAGCGTGCCCGTCGAGAAAATCGAGCCATTGCTGTGCGGCATCCAAATATATACCGCCTGTTCCGTCGGCGCGGCTCGTCCCCCACTCCGTCACAAACAGGGGCGTTCCAGCATCCAGTGCGGCCCGTGCCTTGTCACGCAGCTCGTCCCCGTGAGTGCCGGAGTAGAAGTGAAGACTGTACATCACATTGTCATAGGGCAGGGGATTGGCGGCGACGTCGTGCACGTCCTGACTCCAGGTACCCGTGCCGACGAGGACAATCGCCCCGGGACTTATACCGCGTATGAGCTCGACAAGCTCCATCGCGTAGGGCCTTATATCTGACTGCCAGGCGACATTGCCGTTGGGCTCGTTACAAATTTCAAACATGACAGCCGGCGAGTCCCTGTACCGCTCCGCCATCTCACGGAAAAAGGCCTTCGACTCGCCGAGATACGTGCTGGGATTTCCGTCAGACAGGATGTGCCAGTCGATGACGACGTACATGTCGAGAGCGATAGCGCTGTCCACAGACTCGATAACGCGCTCCTTGACGCCTGGGTTCTGGATGTAACCGCCCTCGTTCGTATACATAGCCACGCGGAAGATATTTGCGCCGTAATCCCTCGTGGTCTTGATTGCGTCGTATGCCGCAAACTGTGGATACCACTGCATACCGTGCGAGCTCATGCCCTTGAGTACAATTGCGTCTCCAAGGGCATTTACTAGCTGAGTGCCCCGGACGCGCAGCTGTCCACTTTTTGAAACACCGAAATCGGCACTGTTATTTAATTTCATAAGTGAATTCACACTCCAATCGCTATTTTATGGCAAACACTTTTGCTCTCTTTGCTAAATTATACTATACAAGCCTTGCAGGATAAAGTAGTTTTTCATATTATCACTCTTAGCGGAGATTTATAAGAAGATGACTGATGTTAGAAAGTACTGCAATTTTGTCGTTTGCGTGATATGATAGTTGTTATGATATCTAATGTTGCAACGGCTCTTTTGTTGCGGCGGATTATCATGGGCTTCGGTATGTGGAAATTGATAAAATATTCGTCGTAATACATAATAGGAGAAAATTATATGAAAACACTATTTGATCAGACGCAGTGCTCGACAATGAAAATGAAAAATAGATTTGTCCGCTCGGCTACCCATGACGGCAGGGCAGACAAATTGGGGCATGTGACTCAGGAGCTAATCAACCGCTATGAGGAGCTCGCCAAGGGCGGAGTCGGAACCATTATAACCGGTCTTGTCAATGTGACCGATATCGAGAAAATTGTACCCGGCCAGATGGCAATCTACGATGATTCTTTTATCCAGGAATATCGCGCCTTTACTGATGCAGTTCACAGGCATGATGCAAATATAATTGCTCAGCTTGTCTGCAACGGCTCTCAAAACAGCAGCACAAGCGAGGGCGTATTGTGGGCTCCCAGTGAAATTGAGGGCGAAAAGACCGTGGCAGGCTCGACTGAAATGACGCTTGAGGACATAAATGTCATGAAAAAGGCTTTTGTGAACGGAGCATTGAGAGCGAAGGCCGCCGGCTTTGACGGAGTGCAGGTACATGCGGCACACGGTTATTTGCTCAGCCGATTTTTGACACCCTACTACAACAGAAGAAGCGATGAATACGGCGGCAACGCGGAAAACAGGGCGAGAGCGCTTGTTGAAATCTGCCGGGATATAAGGCAGGCGGTCGGAGCCGATTATCCTGTGTGGGTTAAAATTAACTGCGACGATTTCATGGAGCAGGGCTTTGGCTTTGAAGAATGCAAGCAGGTCTGCAAAGCGCTTGAGGGCGCGGGTCTGACTGCGATTGAGGTGAGCGGGGGCAGCAGACTGGCAAAACGCAACGAGGGTACAATTAGAAGAATTAACTCAGATGCTGAGTCGTATTTCCTCAAATATGCCGCAGAGCTTGCGCAAGAGGTTGAAATTCCCGTGATTCTAGTCGGCGGAAACAGAAACTTTGATAAGCTGGAAGCGATCGTGAATGACACTAAAATTGAGTACATTTCTATGAGCAGACCGCTCATACGTGAGCCGGGGCTTATCAGCCGCTGGGCAAGCGGTGACAAAGAACCTGCCAGATGCGTCTCGTGCACAAATTGCTTCGGAGCAGTTACGCAATGTATCTTCAGCAATTAATAGAGCGAAAGCGTCACGGAAGTCTGCGGGGTGCGCTATGCCTTCCGGTATAGCACATGGATTTTGCGCTCTGAGCGACTCGGTCCAGAGCAAGAGGGAGTCTGACAATTGATGAAAACTGAAAAGCAAAGAGAACTGCTCCGCTCATTAAAATTTTTGTTGTTTTCAATTTCAGCAGGGGCGATCCAGATGACTGCTTTCGCGCTGTTGAATGAGCTCAGCGACTGGAGCTATTGGCCGAGCTATCTGATCGCGCTTCTACTGTCTGTGGTCTGGAATTTCACGCTTAACCGGCGGTACACCTTCCAGTCTGCCAATAATGTCCCTGTTGCGATGCTCAAGATTTTGGCATTTTACGCAGTGTTTACACCGCTGTCCACCATTTTGGGCAGCTATCTTGCCGATACTCTCGGCTGGAATGAATATCTCGTAACGATCATAAATATGCTTATGAATTTTGTTCTGGAGTTTCTGTATGACCGCTTTTACGTGTTTAAAAACTCCATCGACACAAACGAAATTGCGCAAAAAGGTAAGATCAAAACCTGAAATTTTCATAGGAAATAAAAGAAGAAGCCCGGCAAGTGCCGGGCTCTTTTTTGCATATTTGGTAAAATAAATATATAATACCACTGTTATTTGTAAGACTGAGCATAAATCGCAATACACTCTTCGTCTGTGAGTGCGACTCTGTCCCTGGTAAACAAGTAGCCGATAGAAGTGGTTCTGGCATTGTTTATAAATTTTGGAAATTCCTCAGGAGTAATATCGTAATCTGACATTTTAAGATCTGCGACTCCGCAGTTTTCCATCAGTTTCTCCAGCTCGACCAGGAAATCCTCTGGACTTTTTGCCTTATTGTTTCCCATGGCGATTGCCATCTTTATAAAACGCTCATCGCAGACATGCTTTTCAATCAGTGTTTTATAGTATGCCCTGTCTATAAGCAGCAGCCCGGCTCCATGTGGCAAATTATTGTGATAGGCGCTCATTGCGTGCTCCAGAGAGTGTTTGCTTACGCTTGAGCCTACGCTCATTACTATGCCGGAAAGCAGGCTGGCAAAGGCCAGCTTTTCTCGTGCCTTCAGGTTGCTGCCATCTTTTACAGCCGCGGGCAAATAGTCTGTGACTGTGGTAATTGCTGCCAGTCCGTACATATCGCTCATGACATTTGCTTTGTTTGAAATATAGCTCTCCGCACAATGGGCAAATGCGTCCATGCCCTGATACGCGGTGTAATCAGATGGTACGGTCAGCATGATCTGCGGATCTATAATAGCGAGTATTGGCCATGTATTGTAGCGCATCGGCCTTGGAAAGCCGACTTTTGCATTTTGCTCCTCGTTAGTGATGACAAAAAAAGGAGCAATCTCTGTGCCGGTGCCTGCCGTTGTTGTGATGGTGATCACGGGAAGCCTCGGGTTTTCAATTATTCTTGTTTCCTCGACATAATCCCAGTAGTCACCTTCGTTGTTAACCATGAGTGATATTGCTTTGCTGCAGTCAATCACACTGCCGCCGCCGAGGGCTACAATAAAATCACAGCCGCTCTTACGGGCCGTTTTCGCGCCATCGTTGACGTTCTGCACAACCGGATTATCTTGAACGCCATTAAACACTATATACTCAACACCAGCTGAATCAAACTGATCGGTGAGTCTCTTGAGCCAGCCAAAGCTGACTGCAATATTATCCTGGGATATGACTATAAGTGCCTTTTTGCCCGGCATCGTTTGCAAGTGCAGCTCATTCATCTTTCCGGAGCCAAATAGAATTCTTGTAGGGCTGTACATTTCAAAACACATTTCGTGTCCTCCACAACATTTAAATGCTCTAAAACTACCTGTACGACGCTTCGTATATTGCAATGCACTCGTCATCAGACAGCTTTATTCTGTCGGAATTGAACAGAGCGTACATTGTGTCCTTGGCGTTCTTAACAAACTTTGGAAACTCATCAGGAGTTATTCCGTAATCGGACATTTTGAGATTATCAACGTTGCAGACAAGCATGAGCTTCTCGAGCTGTGTAATAAAGTCCATTGGATCGTTTGCGTCCGGCTTGCCCATGATCTGCGCAAGCTTTATAAAACGCTCATCGCAGGCGTGATTTTTAATTAGGTGAGTGAAGTAAGCGCGGCAGAGCATAAGAAGCCCGGCTCCATGCGGCAGCTCAAAATGATAGGCGCTGAGTGCGTGCTCCAGCGAGTGATGGCTGGTTGTTGAGCCCACGTACATGACTATGCTTGAGAGGTTGTTGCCAAAAGCGATCATTTCGCGTGCCGCAATATTGTCAGGGTCCTTGACGGCGGTCTCAAGGTTGTGATATACAGCCTCGACGCAGGTGAGCGTGTACATATCGCTCATGAGGTTTGCTTTGTTTGAGATGTAACCCTCAATGCTGTGGAACATTGCGTCAAAGCCCTGATAAGCGGTGTAGTCTGCGGGAACGGATCTCATCAGCTCTGGATCAACAACCGCGATTACCGGGAATGAACCCATCTGCTTTGCGATCGGGAACCCTCTTTTGACGTTGACGTCTTCGTTTGTGATGACAAAATATGGATCAGCTTCAGAGCCTGTGCCGGCATCGGTGGCTATCGTAATTACAGGAAGCCACTCGATCTTTGAGAGCTCGGGATGTTCAACGAGAGTCCAATAATCTCTGTCCTGCTTAAGCATGAAGGAAATCGCCTTGCCGGCGTCCATTACACTGCCGCCGCCCATTGCGATAACAAAATCGACCTCATGCTCTTTTGCAAACTCTACGCCTGCATCGACATTTGGGATGGCGGGGTTTGGTTTTATTCCATCGTAAATCACGTAGTCGACACAAGCCAGCTCCAGCTCTTTTTTCAGCAACCCGAGACCGCCGCTTACATAAGCGGTTTTCCCCTGTGAAATGACTATAAGTGCCTTCTTGCCCGGCATTTTTTGTGTATGTAGATTCTTAAGTTGACCCGGTCCAAACATAATTTTTGTAGGGCAGTACATGTCGAAACTCATAATTAATTCCTCCTATAGAATCTTGATTAAAGCTTTCGGGCGACTTCGTATGCCTCGAAGGTCGCGCTGCGGATATTTCCTACGGCTCTGCCATCGCCAACCTCATACACGGCAATACCGGTTCCGAGCAGCTCGCCGGCTATGGACTTCTTGGGTTTCAGGCCAACGGCAAAGACCACATTGCTCGCGGCAACGGTGCTGAGTTCGCCGGTTTTGGCATTTCTGATCACTGCGCCCTCGTCGTTGACCTCAGCAATGAAATGACCGGTCTTTATATTGACCTTATTGCAATCGAGCAGCTCTCTGAGCATTTGATTGACGGAATCGGGTGTTTTAGGGCCGGAGGAGAGTATATCGTCAAGACCCTCAACCAGCGTGACATTTTTATTTTCAAACGCAGCCAGGTCATACGCAAGCTCACAGCCTGTGAGTCCGCCGCCGACAATGACAACGTCTTCGCCGAACTCGGCCTTGTGCATGAGAACATCGTAGCAGACCACAGACTTCGCGTGATCGTGTCCCGGAATTTGGGGGATGAAATGATCCGAGCCGACAGTGAGGATCACAGCGTCTGCAGCAATCGCCTTTATATCGTCGGCAGTGAGGCAGGTATTAAAATGAACGGGGATGCTCATTTTCTTTATCTCGCGCTGATACCAGCGGTTCAGGTCGGCTATGCCACTCTTGAACGGGTGGCTTCCGGCTTCGATAAGATGCCCGCCCAGAGTGTCCGACATCTCATACAGCTCAACGTCGTGACCGGCAGTCTTTGCTGTGCGCGCAGCTTCCATGCCCGCGACGCCGCCACCGACAACCACGACCTTTTTCTTGCTGTGCGTCAGCGGCACGTCATAGCGATATTCCTGCATTGCCGCGGGATTTGCGGAGCAGCAGGGAGAACCGCCGCTGAGAACGGTTTCAATGCAATTGGTGCACTTGATGCAGGGGCGAATCGACTCGAGCTGGTTATTTAACACTTTGTTGGGATACTCGGGATCAACAAGTGAAGCACGAGCAAGCGTCGCTCCGTCTATTTTTCCTTCAGCAATAGCTGACTCCACCTGATCGGGGTCATCCATGCCGCCGGCGACAAAAACAGGGATGCTGACAGCTGCCTTTATTTTGGCGGCAAGCTCGATATTATTGCACTTGTCCATGTAGTAGGGCGGTACGCAGTAGTAAAACGAGTCATAAGAGCCGCTGTTGCAGTTAATCATATCCGCGCCATACTGCTCAAGCCGCTTCGCTATTTCCAGCGTATCGTCCAGATCATGTCCAACTTCACCCTCGCCGGAAAGACTGCCCTTGTTGTAGCCGGCCATATAAGATTTCATGCTCATTCTGACAGAGACAGGGAAATCCTTGCCGCAGGCCTCTTTTATGCCCACAATTATCCTGCGGATAAAGGTGAGGCGCCCCTCAAGATCGCCGCCGTATTCGTCGGTGCGATGGTTTGTATAAGCCATTGCAAACTGGTTTAGAAGATAGCCCCAGTGCATGCCATGAACTTCTACGCCATCAAAGCCCCACTGCTTGGCGAGGGTTGCCATGCGAATCATAGCAGCAATCTTAGTCTCTATTTCTTCCTTCGTCATTTCACCGGTAAGTACATCAGGATTGTAAAACTTGGGGATGGGTGATGCGGACTTGCCGTTGCCGTTGCGTCCGGGGCCTACAGAGATCTGGAGAAATATCTTCGCGTTGTATGCATGGGCGCGGCTTGCAACGCTGCGCGCGCCGTGAGCGAACACTGTGGGTGAATAGAGCGGCCCGAGGGTATCGTTGACCACGTCGAAGGGATCGACAGTATGGTCGACAAAGTTTGCTCCGGTAATAATGAGGCCAAATCCGCCTCTGGCTCTGTCGGTGAAGTACTCAATGCCGTTGACTGAGTATTCTCCTTTTGTGCCGAACATAAGAAACCTGCCGCCCATGGGCCCGACAGCGTAACGGTTTTTAATTGTGGTGCCGCCGATCTTCAGCGGTGACATTGTTGCGGGATAATTAGTCATATTGACCTCCTGTTTCTATTCGTGAGAAGTTTGAAATTGCTATATTAGATTCCGAGCGCTGTAGCCGTTAAAATTGCGATAACAGTGCAAACGCAGGTGTTCACGACAGTCAACCAGAAGCAGTGCCTATATGCTTCCTTGTGCGTCAAATCGAACACCTTGAACAGCACGAACACAGCGCCGCAGTGCGGGAGTGTATCAAGGCCTGTGGATGACATGGTGATGATGCGCGAAACCGTCTCCAGATTTGCGCCGCTGTTGATAAAATAATCTCCGAGGCTTGTAAGGCAGAGTCTTATTCCTCCGGCGCCTGAAGCCATCACGCCGGAAATCGTGGCAGTAGAAAATGCGGCTTTCCAATATGGCGACATATCTACGCCTATTATCCAGTTTACAATGGACTTGTAGCCCTCGGTCTCTGAAATCACCTGACCGACGCCAAGCAGAAATATAAATGGCGCAAGGGTTGTGACTGTGCGCTCAAGGCACTCGTGAATGAGCGTCAGTATTTTTACTTCCTTAACCTTGAAAACGTTTACGTTGAGTATAAGAGTGATTGCTGCGGCTGACAGCATGCTTGAGCATGCAACCAAGCCGGAGCTAAGACCCAGATTGCTAAGGAAAATGACCATTCCAGTCAAGAGGAACATAGGCGCAAACGCCTTTGCGGGGGATGGCAGGCCGCCCTCGTTGATGTTGTATTCGTATATTGTGAGATCGGAATTGACGGGATACGTCCAGACTTCACCGGCTCTCTTTATTCTTTTTACTTCTAAAAAGAGGTACAGACTCGCAAATGCAAGACAGATTGCGCCCATGCAAAGACCGAAACCCGCCGCCGCGGTCAGCTTTGTACCCAGGAACTGGCCGGGAAGGACATTGTTTATGTGGCAGGAGAGCGGATAGAAGCCGTCACCGAAGTTTCCGGCAAACAATATTAGAGCAACTGACAGATGCCTTGGCAGATTAGATTCTTTGAGCAGCACGCAGGTTATGGAATAAAGCGCAAAGGCAATCATCATTCCGTTCATTCCTGCAGTGCTGAGAATAAGTGCCATTATAAGAATGACAATAACAGCATTATTTTTTCCAAAGATATTGAGGCAGCAGCGTACGATTGTTTTTGTTGATCCTGACTTGTCCATCAATTCCGAATAGATAGTTGCCGTTGATAGAATAAGCAGGAAGCTCTGAATAGCACTGAATGCACCGCTTAGAAAATAATCGGAGAAGGCGGTCCACATGTTCATCCGGTTGCTAAGAGCGACCATGATAATTGCGATAGTGCATAAGGGGAAAAGAGGCACTCCACGCAGTGCTCCAAATATCAGTGCTGCAACTGCCAGCAGCACACCAAGTGTACCTAATGTGCTCATATTTATCCCTCCTAGTATTCTGTCTAGAACCTCTGAATCTCCATATCCGCCGCTGCCACAAGCCGATTTTTAAAGAGCGGTTAAAGTCTCTTCGCGTAATTACAGCCCGAGAACCAGAACTGCCGACAGGCCAAGTACAAGAGCCAGCAAACCGCCCACCCAAAATAGTATCGCAATGTGCTTGTAGCCTTTTTTATAATTGATTCCAAACATGCCGAGGATGAGATAAATTGCTGAGCAATGGGGAACCTCTGTGCCTATGGTGGCGGCCTCAGCAATTACTCTGTGCAGGATGTCCAGGTTTACGCCGCTGCCCACGAAGTACTCACCAAGATAAGTGCCTGTGAGGCGGATTCCGGTTGCTGAGGAGCCGGTTGCGGCAGAAAGCGCGCCCGTGCAGAGAGCTGCCTTTATATACGCTGAAATGTTCAGGCCAACCAGCCAGTTGAGGACCGCCTGAAATCCAAGCGAGCTTGTAACAACCGAGCCGAAGGCGAGAAGAGCGGCGAGAGGTCCGCATGATTTCCAAGTCTGATCGAAGCAGGACTGAATGTATTCTGTAACTGTTGTGTTGTTCTCTTTAAGAGTCTTGAGGTTCAAAAGTGCACAGACAACAGCCGAGGATATCATGCTGATAACAGCTATGAGCCCTGATGCCAGTCCGACGATGCTGAGAACAAGCACCAATGCAATCATCAGCAGCATAGGGACAAAGGCCTTGAGAGCGGAAGGCGCTGTTTCCTCTGTAAAGGTCGGTCCGTTCATGACATAAAGATCGCTGGCGGGCTCTGTCCATCCGGCACCGGACAGCATGGCTTTTTTAGTGGCGGACTTGAGATAAACGTAAGCAACAATGATGGTGATAACGCCCGTTGCAAGGCCGAGTATTGGGGCTGCGAGCAGGCCTGTCCCAAGAAATTGGGTGGGAAGGATGTTGTTAAGGTGAACCGATGCGGGGAAATAGCCTTCGGCAAACAGTCCGCAGCCGAAGAAAATAAACGCTCCGGCAAATTCTCTGGGTATATTACCCTCGCGCATAATAATGCATAGTATGCCATAAACAGCAAAGACCATCATCATACCGTTGAGTCCGGCCAGGCCCAGGAGCCCTGTGATAACCATTATGACGAGAACTACATTTTTTTTACCGAAGGTTCTTATGCACCAGTAAGCGATAGCATTTGTGCTGCCCGTTATGTTCATCATCTGCGAATAGGTAGTTGCAGAGAACACGAGGATGAAAAAGCTTGCAAGAGCAGATTGCATTCCCTGTATGAATGTCGTTGAGAATGTTGCCCAAATGCCCTCGCCATTCGTTAAAGAAACTATTAGTGTGCCGACAATTACAAGCGGAAATAGTTTGACGCCTTTGAGTGCACCGGTAACTAGTACTGCAAGGGCAACAAAGACTCCTATTACGCTTAGTATGGTTAAATTCATTGCGTTTCTCCTCTCTTATTGGAAAAATAACACTGTATGTATTGTGCTTATTAAGCACAGAACCATGTTAAACGAGTAACAATATATGCCAAAAAATACTGCTTCATATTAGAAGCAATAAGCTGTCATCACAGAATCGGTTTTTAGCAATATGCACAAAAACATCGCCTGTATATTGTTAACATCGGTGGACTCCTCTGGTTTCACCTCGCTTTTGTGTTTACTTTGACTCTAATACAAGCATTATCTTTCCGTTCGACACAATTCTACATTCTTCTCTTAATAATGTGAAATATTTAATAATCATTGCAGTTATGAAAATAAATTCATGACTATGCTTGTATTTCTATTCTTTATAGTCTACAATTCATCATAAACTCATAGATGCTATTCAATTTTAAGATATAGGCCAAAAAGTGATAACAAATTTGGCTAATTGGGGGAAATATGACATTTCAACAGCTATTATATTTTTCTGAAGCTGCAAAAGAGCTTCACTTTACAAGAGCGGCAGAGAAGCTATATGTCTCACAATCCAGCCTGAGCCACACCATCCAGGCGCTTGAAGCTGAGCTCGGGGCACCATTGTTTATCCGCCAGCGCGGTAAGTCCGTCTCTTTATCAAAGTATGGCGAGATATTCCTCCCGTTTATAGATGCGGCATTGTCATCCATTGAAGAAGGAAAACAGCTCGTAGCACTTGCTCATTCTCCTCTGAGCGGCAATATTAACATGGGCTATAACCATCTTGATGGCTCCATATTGTCAACAAAGCTTATCGAGGAGTACTATTTGGATGAAGTCAATCGCAGCATAACATTTCGGCGCAGCGTCAATCACACAGGCCGCGCACCTTTTTTAGAGCTGCTGAATGGAACGGCAGATGTAGTTATTGCCAGCGCAAGGCGAGACGACAACGGCCTGAAGAGTACGCCTATAGCGACGCAGGAGCTATTTGCAATGTTTCCGAGGCAGCATCCGTTGTCAGATAGAGAATCTGTCACAATAAAAGACATTGAAGATTGTCAACTTTCATTATGCGGAGAGGATGCTGACCTGATCGGGCACATTGCAAATATGTTCAAGAGTGCCGATTGCAGAATGAAAAACTACAAGTTTTATTCAGACTGGGCAACGATGGTTGCGTCAATTTCGAATGGCTCTGCGATTACAATTTCAGGATCAATTAGTTTTGCGACGGATGCGATAAAATCTGTGCCAATATCGCACCCGGATCATCTGCGCTGGCTATACATTGTCACTAACGATAACAATGAGCAATCACCTCATATCAAGCGGTTTTTGGATTTCTGTTCTGAGTACAGTATAGCCAACAGAACATTGACGCTCTGATGGCTTGTTGGGGAAGACGGACTTAGGCTTTGACGCATTTTAGAAACTAAAAAGGAAGTAACATTTTATGTTACTTCCTTTAAGCTTGCGGTTTATGGAAACTTGATACTGTCTTACGGATCCCCCGCCTCCGGCGGGGCATGTTGTTATGCAGACGTTTTTTAATTGCCGTAGTTATTAAATTTTTTTGCATCAATGCCGTACTTTTTTATTCTCCGGTAAAGGGTATCGCGTGTCACGCCGAGCGCCGCCGCGGTTCGGGTGATGTTGCCCTTGTTTAGCTCCATCAGCTGCAAAAGCTCCTCTTTTTCTGTCATTCGAGTGGCGGATGATGAGCCGCTGCTGTTAAAGTCATCGTAATCAAACACATACGCATATATTGTGCTGGCAGTTATGCGCTCGTTCTCACTCATGATCAGCACCTTTTCCATCACGTTGCGCAGTTCACGTACGTTGCCCGGCCAGTCATGACGTTTTAAAATGTCATAGACATCCGGCTCAATTTCAGGCGTGGGGATGCCGTATTGCCCGCTGAGATCGCGGATGAAATGCTGAGCCAGACCTGGTATGTCTCCTTTTCGCTCTCGCAGGGGTGGGAGTGTGAGACCAATGATATTCAGCCTGTAATACAAGTCGTTCCTAAACAGCTTATCCTTAACCATCTGTTCAATGTTTTTGTTAGTAGCCGCGATAATCCGCACATCAACGACCTTCGACTTATTAGAGCCAACCTTCAGTATAGTGCGCTCCTGAATAAAGCGGAGCAGGCTCACCTGCATTGAGAGCGGCATATCACCGATCTCATCGAGAAAAACTGTGCCACGGTCGGCGTATTCAAACTTGCCTATGCTGCCCTCTCGGTTCGCTCCCGTGAAAGCGCCCTTCTCATAGCCAAACAGCTCACTCTGCAAAAGACTCTCAGGTATGTCGCCGCAATTGACCGCCACAAAATTGCCCGCGCGTCCACTGAGGTTGTGTATTGTATGAGCCACGACCTCTTTGCCCGTTCCCGACTCGCCCTGTATCAGGACGCTTGATGGGAAGCGGGCAATTTTTTTGACGACCTTATCAACCTTTTGCCAAGCCAGACTGTTGCCGATGTATTCTACATTGTCCAGCTTACTGGGAAGTGAAGGCAGAGCCGAGGGCGCGCGCTCCCTAACCTGTTTTCCGGGCAGGCTGATCTCAAATACAATGACTGTGTATACAGAGCCGTCGGGAAAACCCATGTTTCCCTTTTTTCGTATTATGCAGTTAAACACATTTCCGTATATGGTTTTTATGTTACAATAGCGCCTCTGATCCTCCTCGTCATCCGACACAAAAATGGACATATCATCCTTGTTGGCAAGAAAGTCCGCGAGATTTGAGGGCGAGGACTCATCCTCGGATATATCTATGAAGCGCCTGCTATCTTTGTTGGCGCTTACGATGGCACCGTTTTTGTCTAACAGAATGATGGGCTTGTGTCCCATTGATATTAAGCCGGATATAAGCTCCAGCGTCCTCTTTTTCGAAGGCTTTTCTTCGAGAAGTGTAGTCAGTATTTCGGTGGTTTTACGCACCAGATCCAGAGTTTCCTGTGGGGGCGAGCCGGAGGTTGCACCGGCAGAAATTAGCCCTGCAAGTTCGCCGCCCTTAAAAAAAGGGGCCGCTGCGGAGGAATAGTTCTGGTCAACAACGCGAAATTTTTCATATTTGTGAAGATAAAAGGGCTTCTCGGCGTGTTTTGCCAGGGAGATAGCAGTGTTGCCGCAGTTTCTTTCGGTCAGGTATATTCCATAGGACAAGGGGTCTACTTCATAGCTTGACAGCATGTAGTAGGTGAAAAGATCCGGCGAGGTAAGCGAAACGTTTCCTTTTACCATGATAGCGTGCAAGAGGTGCATACAGGGGATGGCGTATGAGAGAATATCCCTGTACTGATCTTGCTTTTGAAGCAGTGTTTTTCTTGACATGCGCGGGTAAGCTATGCCAAAAGGATCCACGCCGGCGTCTCGGCAGCGTTGCCACGAGTTGGCGACTTCTTCGCGCACGCTATCCGCCGGTATCTCTCCGGTTTCTACGAAATGCCGCCATGCCGACATAGTTTTCTCTCTGTTGTACACGGTATTGCTCACAGATCCTACACCCTCTTTAGTAAATTAAAATCACAAGATATATGTCATGGTACAGGAGTGTTAAGTTAAAGTCAATAAAAAGTGTCGAAAAACTGTATTGCATGTGTCGAGTGCAAAGGCGGCAAATGTAAGAAGTGAACAATATGTTAAATAAATGTTGTTAAAATTGCGACAAAAAAGCAAGCTATAACATATGTTGAAGTTGGCACGAGTATTGCACAAATATAAAAGTGCCGGCAAAAAAATTAACAAAGGAGTGGTTGAGTGAAGAAAAGTTCGATTCCTCAGTTTGGCAATATGCAGGGAATTAAGGTCGTGACCACAGGAACCAACATAGCGGGACCTGTTGCAGCAACCTTTTTCGCCGAGCAGGGGGCCGAGGTAGTACACATTGAAAGTACTCAGGCGCCTGACATGTTGCGGCGAATGGGAAAAGCCTGGTCCATGGACCACCGAAACGGACGCTCCATGTCCCTGAACATCCCGTCTCCGGAAGGAAAGAAAATCTTTCTTAAGATGCTGTCTGAGGCTGACATTCTTATAGAGGCATCAAAGGGTGGTTCTTATGATAAGTGGGGACTCACCGACGAGGTTCTCTGGCAGGCAAACCCGAAGCTCGTCATTGCACACGTGAGCGGTTTTGGGCAGACCGGAGACCCGAAGTACATCGGCAAACCGTCCTTCGACCCCATTGGACAGGCCTTCAGCGGATTTGTGGCCGTCAATGGTATGCCCGACCCTGCTCCTCCGTATGCAGCGAAGCCGTATACCTGCGATTATGTCAGCGCACTGTTTACGGCCTGGAGTGTCTGCGCGGCCTTGTATAACGCGGCGAGAACAGGCAAGGGCGAGAGCATTGACCTTGCACAGTATGAGACTATGGTGAGAATTCAGGCAGATTATCTCATGGGCGGCGTGAACGGCGGCATCCAGCCGCCGCGTCTTGGCGCTTATGGCAACACTTTGCAGGCGGTGCCGAACATGCTCAAGTGTGCCGACGGCAAGTATGTCCTGACAGGCTTCGGCGGCGTGGGCGTCATGCGCAACCTTGAGCTGCTTATCGGCCTGGGTGACGATCCGGATTTTGCCGAGCCGCACCCGAGCGTTCAGAAGAAGGATCTTCCCAGAGCACCGAAATTTATTGCCGCCATCGAGGAATTTGTCTCGACCCATACCGCGGACGAGGTCTATCGTCTGATGGACGAGAGCGGCGTGCCCTGCTCCCCGGTAATGACCTATGACATGATGCTGGAAAACCCGCAGTACACCGCGAGGGAGACCATAACACAGTGGTATGACCCGATGAGTGATAGTCAAATAAAAGGCTGCAATTGCGTGCCGAAGTTCAAAAATAACCCGAGTCAAATTTACCGCGGCGGCGCAGCTTACGGCGAAGACACGCGGGACGTTCTCGGAGAGCTGGGATTCAGCTCGCAGGAGATAGAAAAGTTTTATGAAAGCAATATTGTAAAGTAACAGTACTCAAATATAGAGAGTGGATAAGTAGGAGGAAATTTCTATGGGAAACACGGTAAGCGCGAAAAATAAGAGCGTAAAATACTATGTTTGCGCGATCATAGGCATTGCGATAATGCTGTTTTTTGGCTACCTGCCGCCGTTCGGGGCGGTCACGGAGCTGGGAATGAAGGTGCTCGGCATCTTCATTGGTGCGATTTTTTGCTTCTCAACGGTCGGATGCTTCTGGCCTTCGCTTCTTGCGCTGGTGCTCTTCGGTGTCACCGGCCTTTACGAGGGCGGCATGGGCGCGACCTTCGCCGCCGCATTCGGCAGCGACACATGGCTCTTTGTTCTGTTTGTTCTGGCCTTTGCGGCGATGATTAACAATTCCGGAGCCAGCAAGGTTATGGCCAACTGGATGGCCTCACGCAAATTCACCAAGGGCAGACCCTGGGTGGTGAGCTGGCTTCTGCTCACAATAGCATATATCATCGGGGCCCTCATCAGTGTCACACCCGGCATAGTAATCACCTGGGCGATTCTGTATGTCATGTGCGAGGGCTATGGATATAAGCCCCACGACAAATATCCCACAATCATGGTCATCGGCATTGTTTTCGCAGCGCTCATGGGACAGGCGGCGCTTCCGTTTAAGGCCGCACCGATAATGTATATGAATGCCCTGGCCACTGCGACTGAGGGAGCAACAACCGTCAGCTACGCAAGCTTCGCACTGCTGGCGATCCCCCTGACGTATGCGGCATCGATATCTGTTCTCATACCCATGAAGTTTATTTTCCGTGTTGATGTATCCGCAATTAAGAACAGCGACTTTGTTTTCACAGCCGAGGATACCAAGTTTACGACCTATCAAAAACAGATAATGCTGTTTCTGGTTGCGTTTTTCGTGCTGTTGTTCCTGCCGGGGCTCTTCACCAAGGCCGGTGGCGTTATTGGCTGGCTTAAGGTCATTGGAAGTACTGCTACCTGCGTGCTTCTACTTATTGTCGCCGCATTCCTGAAAAAGAAAGACGGAAAACCCTTTGTAGATATGGCAAAGACCTTTAAGGACGGCATTCCCTGGGAAACAATGATGATTCTGGCTTTCGCGGTGATTGCGACCGGTGCCATGACAAATCCCAACTGTGGTATCCGTGACACGATTTCAAGCCTGCTGACCCCGATATTTGGCGGCGGCACAGGATCCGGCATGTTCATCTTCCTGATCCTGCTTCTGTCGGCAATCATCACAAACTTCATAGGCAACCTGATAGTCGGACTCATGTTTGTACCCATCGTGGTGAGCTTTGCCGGCTCGCCAGCGCAGATGCAGATGCTGGTGGTAGCAATTGCGGTCACGACCAACATGTCCCTGTTCATGCCCTCGGGCAGTCCGCTGGCGGCGCTTCTGCACTCCAACACAGAGTGGTGCAGCTCCAATGACATCTACAAATACAGCTGGCCCATCGTCATTGCTTCGGTCATTGTTTTGTTTATCATCTGCATCACCCTGGGAAGCGTAATTTTTTAAGTAATTTCTTAGTTATTGATTGGCAGCCTGTACGTTTTGGGCGGGCAGGCTGCCAAAGGTTAAAATGAGGAAGAATAATATGAATAATAACAGTAATAATGCTGCGAAATATAAGCACTTGCTCAGCCCGATAAATGTGGGAGGGCTTTGGCTTAAAAACCGCATGGTGACGACCTCAATGTCACCCGGACATGGTTACACCGATGAAGAGACCCATATGCCGACGCAGATGTTCCTCAATTTCCTTGAGGAGCGCGCGGCTGGAGGCTTCAGTCTGATCGCACAGACGGTCATGATGTATCCGCAGACAGGCACAACCAGGCATCCCGTGCCCTGGGCATTTTCAGACGAGCATGTGGAAGGACTCTCAAAGATGGCGGAGGCGGTACATAAGCACGACTCGCATCTTATAGCCCAGATACCCGCTCTGAATAACTGGCGCCCCACGGGCAGTGATAAGGAAGAGGCCTACGGCCCTTCAGACATCACGATAAGAAAAATTCACGGACAGTATTTTGTGCCGATGTCAAAAGAGCAGATACCGGATTACATCGCTCAGGCCGTAAACGCCGCCAGGATACTTAAAAAAAGCGGCTGGGACGGCGTTGAGCTGGTAGCCGGAGCGGGCGGAACTCTGAATCGTTTTCTCTCCAAGGCCACCAACAACCGCACGGACGAGTACGGCGGCTCAGCGGAAAACCGTTGCCGCATAGTACTTGAGATGTGCGCTGCGATAAAAAAAGCGATTCCGGGCTTCCCGATTTTTCTTCGCTGGTCGCCCATAGACCTCGTGCCCGGCGGAAATGAGATTGACGATGCGCTGGAGCTCGCGCCCATACTGGACAAGGGCGGTTTCGGCTACATCAACGTGCAGATAGGCTGGCACGAGAGCTCGGTTCCGACCACGACCAAGGAGATAGCGGATGGGTACTGGTCCTGGGTGTCTGCGGAACTCAAGAAGGTCGTCAAAAACACGCCCATCATGACCGGCTACCGCGAGACAGACCCCGACATCATGGAGAAGATTCTGGCAGAGGGCAAGGCCGACATTATAGGCGGCGTGCGCTATTGTCTGGCGGATCCGGAGTTTCCGAAAAAGCTGGCAGAGGGTCGCGCCCGTGAGATACGCAAGTGTATCTGCTGCTGCCGCTGTCTTGACGACATGGCGGCTGCAAAGGGGCAGGAATATTGCAGTGTGAACCCGGGGCTGGGACCCGAGCTGCTCAAGCCGCTGGAGCGTGCAAGGAGTGCCAAAAGCGTAATGGTTATCGGCTCCGGCCCGGGAGGACTGTCAGCTGCTCTCACTGCCGCCCAAATGGGTCATAATGTCTCGGTTTTTGAGCGCGGCCCGAGAATCGGCGGATGCCTCGTGCTCAGCTCGGTGTTCAGTCCCATGTACGAGCGGCTCATAAAATACTACAAGGCGGTTTTGCCCAAATACAGCAATCTTAGCGTCAAGTGCAACAAAAAGGTCACGCCTGAACTGGTCAGACAGCTCAGACCGGATTCCATTATCGTGGCAGTCGGCGGTGAGTGCATTGACGGGGGCATTCCCGGCTCAAATGGAAAGAATGTAATCAAGTCTCAGGACTTCCTGGAGCTGTTAAACGGCAGACCGCCCCAGAAGCCGGGCCTTGTGAATAAGGTCATGTGGAATGCGGGATATGTGTTTTTACATTTCATTTATTCGCCCAAGCTTGTCAGCACGATAATGAGACTTCCCCTGCCGTGGCCGATAAGAAAGCGTGTGGGCATCATCGGCGGCGGTCTGCCGGGCTGCGAGATGGGCATGAAGCTCACAGGCGGCTGGCGCGAGCTGCGCATATTTGAAGAGGGCAAGATCGGCTTTGATGTCGGTTCAAGCGAGCGCTTTCTCGTGAGAAATGCCTTTAAAACTGCAAAAGACGTGAAAATGCACGAAAAAACCAAGGTCAGCTCTATCGCCAAGAACGGTGTCTATGCCGTGGACGCGCAGGGCAAAGAGACCTTCTACGAGGCGGACACGGTAGCCATCACGCTGGGCTTTGAGGAGAACATGGGTCTCTACGAACAGATAAAAAACCTTGCGCCTCAGGTAATCGCCATCGGCGACTGCCTAAGCCCCGCGCGCATGGCCGACGCCACAAAGGCGGGATACCGAGCGGCGGCACAGATAAGATAGGAGGAACGAATGGGCAACATTTATCTCGAAAAGCACGAGGGCGGAGTGGCCTCAATCGTACTTGATAAGCCTGAACGACGCAACGCAATTGACCTTCAGATGATGATAAGTCTCAATGAGCTTTTGCTGCAAGCCGAGTCCGATCCGGAGATCCGTGCACTTATCCTCAAGGGAAGCGGCGGGCATTTTTCGTCCGGTGCTGACCTGAAGGCCGCGCCGGAGGGCGGATACAGCATAGACGAAAAACGCAGCAGCCTGAAAAAATATAACCAGGTGGTTAAAACTATTTTGAGCATCGAAATGCCGGTCATTTCGGTGGTTCGCGGCTATGCGGTTGGCGGGGCGATGAGCCTCGCCCTTGCCTGCGATATAATTTTTGCGGCGGAGGATGCAAAGTTTTTCGGCAATTTTGTAAAGGTTGGCATTGTCCCTGAGATGGGCGCCATGCTCATTTTGCCTCAGCTCGTTGGCATCAACAAGGCAAAAGAAATTTGGTTTTCGGGCGAGGTGGTGGACGGGGAGCGGGCATATGAGCTCGGCATAGCAAACAGGGTTTATCCCGCGGAGCAGGTGGAGGCAGAGGCCTTGAGCTTTGCAAGGATACTCGCCCAGATGCCCGCAACGGCTATGGGCATAACGAAGAGAGTTACAAATTCGGCGGTCTTTTCCAATATTGACAGCCTTTTTGAATGCGAGCAGCAGGCCTCGCCGTTTTGCGGGAGCACTGATGAATTTAAACGCAGGAGGGACGCGTTTCTGGGCGGAAAAAAGATATAAACTTGGGGGGACAGGGATATGAAAAAGGCCTTGGTGGATAGAAACACCGCCAAAAGAAAAAACACGCTATACTACATTAACTGCCTGGTCTCTATGGGCATAATGCTGCTCTTTCACTACCTTCCGACCTTTAGCACGCTCACACGCACGGGTCTTGACGTCATGGGCATTTTCGTGGGCACAATATACGCTTTCAGCACCGTGGATATTATCTGGCCCGCCCTCCTGGGTGTCATTCTGCTCGGCAGCACAGAGCTGTTTACCATGACGGGAGCCTTCGCCGCGGCATTCGGAAACGACACCTGGCTGTTTATACTGTTTATCCTCGCTTTTGCTGCTGTGATCAATGATTCGGGTGTGAGCCGCGTCATTGCCAACTGGATGGTGTCCAGAAAATTTTCAAGAGGCAAGCCCTGGGTGATATCCTGGCTGCTTTTGACGACATCTTATATCGTCGCGGCTCTTGTCAGCGTGACGCCGGGCATCATCATTCCCTGGACTATTTTATACACCATGAGCGAGACCTATGGATATAAGCCGCACGACAAATACCCCACGCTGATGGTCATCGGAATCGCGCTGGCGGCACTGATGGGAAACACCGCCTTCCCCTTTAAAGCAATGGCAATTATGGTGCAAAGCTCGCTTGCAGCCCAGACCGGTCAGACGATAGACTTCTGGCTTTTCACGGCGCTTGCCGTGTGCCTTGGCTACGCGATTGTTCTCACATATCTGGCGCTGTGCAAATTTCTCTTCCGCCCTGATGTGAGTGCTATTAAAAACAGCGACTACGTCTATGACGGTGAGACCAAAATGTCGGGCTATCAGAAACGCATACTGTTGCTGCTGGTCATGTTTTTCCTGCTGATGTTCGTGCCGGGTGTGTTGCCTAATGGCTTTCCGGGTATGACTTTCCTCAATAGGATAGGCAAGACCGCCACATGTGTGCTACTGCTCTGCCTCGCAGGCTTTTTTGTGAAAAAGGATACGGGAAAACCGGCTGTAGATCTGCTTGAGACCTTTAAAAATGGCATCGCCTGGCCGACGATGATGCTCATGGCTTTCGCAATGATAATGACCTCTTCCATGACAAATGAGGCCACGGGAATACAGCCGTTTTTAAAGGAGCTGTTTGCCCCTGTGTTCGGTGCGACCCCAAACACGGTGCTGTTCATATTTTTAGTTTGTGCAGTACAGCTCATACTCACGAATGTATTTGCAAACATGGTCATTGCCTTGCTGCTCATCCCGCTCATTTGCACTTATGCGCCCATGGCGGGGACCAGCGCTGTCATGATGTCCGTCTGCGTTTGCGTGCTCGTCAACGTCTCTCTTGTGTTTCCGTCTGCCTCGCCTTTTGCGGCCCTGCTACACGGCAACAGCACATGGGTGACTTCAAAGGAAATATATAAATATACGTCGATATCAATAGTGTTTATCCTCTTTGTCAGCACCTTCATCTGCTCGACACTTGGGGCGCTGCTGTTCTGATTGGAGATTTATTATGGCAAAAAGAAAGGATATACCGACCTTTGGCCCCTTGAGCGGGCTGAGGGTAGTGCACAGCTCGCAGTCTGTGGCTGGACCCTTCGCAGCCGATATGATGGCGGATATGGGAGCCGATGTCATATGGATAGAGAACGCCGCTGTGCAGGACGTGAGCCGGAATGCGCCCGGCATGGCGGCGCAGCTCGACAGGCGCAATATGCGCAACATAGCGCTCAACCTGAACAGTCCGGAGGGGCGCGAGGTATTCCTTCGGCTTATGGCGGACGCGGATATTTTTATCGAGGCTTCACGCCCCGGGCAATATGCCAGGTGGAATCTGGGCGACGAGCAGCTCTGGGCACAAAATCCAAGGCTGGTGATCGCCCACATATCCGGCTTCGGACAGTACGGAGACGCGGATTATGTCAACCGTGCGTCATATGACCCCGTAGCACAGGCGTTCTCCGGAAACATGTACATGAACGGAAGGCCGGGACAGCGCTCTGCTCCCGCCGAGGTCAGCGTCTCGGACTACTACACGGGGTTCATGGCTCTGTCAGCGTCGCTTGCCGCCTACATAAACGCATGTAAGACCGGCAGGGGCGACAGCATCGACGTGTCGCAGTATGAATCGACACTCCGCTGCCAGTCAGGCTGGCCGCTTGACTGCTGGAACGAATCCGGCAGGGTGTTCCAGCAGGGCAAGGGGAACAATGAAAACGTAGGCTTCAACAGTTACCGCTGCAAGGACGGGCAGGAGATATACATGGTCATCATCGGTCCAAGGCTCTTCAAAAAGCTTTTAGCTATGTTCGGCTTTGAATACCGTCAAGGTGTTTTTGCCGACTGCATCAACAACTGCAAGGAGGGCACAGATGCAGGTGAGCTGCTGGAAAAATGTATAATCGATTTCTGCGCCGGGAGGGACAGTGCCGAGGCCGAGGCCGCATTCATAGCCGCGGGGCTGCCTTGCGGCCGTATCCTGCGCCACGAGGATATGCCGGAGCACCCGCACTATAAGTTGCGCGAGAGCATTATTTCCTGGGAGGGCACAGACGGCAGGCAGGTCATCGGTCAGAATATCACCCCCAAACTTAAAAATAACCCCGGACGCGTCTGGAGAGGCTGTCCCACGGTCGGCATGGATAACGACGATATCCTGTCTGAGCTGGGATACAGCCGGAGCGAAATACGCTCGCTCTATGACGGAGGCGTCATAAGCCGGAAATGAACATATAAGGAGAGAAAAAGATGAACTTTAAACCCACTGAAGAACAGGAGCTGTTGATCGACAGCCTGAGGGAGTTTATGTCCCGCGAATGCAATGAGGACTATATTAAATCCTGCGACAGAGATGGACGCCATCCCCAGGAGTTTTATAAATCGCTCGTGGACAACGGCTTCGGCCTGCTCGGCTGCCCGGAATCTGTAGGCGGCACGCCTGTGGATAATCTGACGCTGATGATGGTCAAGGAGGAGATTTGCCGGCTTGGCGGTCCTATCCACTGCATGACCAACATATTCCACATAGACATGATGAAGGAATATGGCAGCCAGGAGCAGCTAGAGGCCTGCATGGAGGAGATAAACGAGGGACGCATGCCGTTCTGCTCCGGCTTTTCCGAGCCTCAGTCGGGCTCCGACAGCCACGCGATTCTCACAAGCTATGTCAGGAAAGACGGCAAGATAATTGTTAACGGGCATAAGACCTTCATCAGCATGGCGGCGCAGTGCAAGAATATGTCCTGCCTCGCCCGAGATTTTACGAGGGAGGATCAGCCCTTCACCATGCTGTTCATACCCATGGATGCCCACGGCGTGACGGTCGCGCCGCTTGAAAAGATTGGCTGGCACATGAACCCCACCTATGAGGTCTATCTCGAAAATGTTGAGATCGATGAAAAGAACATCATCGGAAAAGAGGGTGAGGCCTTCACGCAGCTGATGAAAAACTACGAGATAGAGCGTCTCATGATGGCGACCACCATCCTCGGCATGGCCCAGTGCGCGTATGAGGACGCCGCGAAGTACGCGAACCAGCGCGTGCAGTTTGGAAAGCCCATCGGCACAAAGCAGCTCATCCAGGAAAAAATTGTGAACATGAAAATAAAGATTATGAACATGAAAAACCTTGTCTACCAGTGCGCCTGGGAAAAGGACAATGGTATATCCATAAGAAATACCTCTGCCCTGTGCAAGCTTTACTGCGCGCAGTCCGGCAACGAGGTGATTGATGACGCTCTTCAGATTATGGGCGGCATCGGCTATACCACCGACTGCCGAATTTCACGGCTGTGGCGCGATGCGCGCAACTACCGCATCGGCGGCGGCACGGACGAGGTTATGATCCACATAGCAGGCCGCGGCCTTCTCAGAGAAATCGGCTGATAAGGGAGGTTTGCAAAGCAATGAAAAGCATACTCAGCGACCTGATTGCGGAGCAGTCGATTGCGGACGCCTTCGTCGAAGGACTCAGTGAGAGCGAATGGATGCAGACAATCAGCTCCGACCTGCGCGTGTACGACATTGAGGGAATCTGGAAGGTTCGTGATGTGGTCAGTCACATCATGATATTTGACGAGGCTGCGGCAAAGCTCGCCATGGGAGAAGCTGATGAGATAAGGGATGTAACCGGAGGGCGCATGGACGAGCATCTCAAATACCTGCCTTATCTGGACATGGGAAAGCAGGAGCTCCTTTCCTTGTGGCGGGAGAATCGAACCTATCTAATAAACGCACTTTACCACTGCGATCCCAAGCAGCGCATCCCCTGGGCACCCGGACTTCCCATGTCTGCGCGTTCGCTGGCGACGGCAAGACTCATGGAGCTCTGGGCACACTGGGTGGATATTTACGACCACTTCAAGCTGCCCATAAAGGCCAATAGCAGGCTCGCACACATATTGTTTTTGAGCTGGCAGTCAAGACCAAACGCTTATCGCATAAACGGCCTTGAGCTTCCCGAGACAGCCATACATCTCGCGCTTAATATGCCCGACGGCTCTGTGTGGGAAAAGGGAGACCCCGGGGCAGAAAACAGCATAAAGGGTGACGCGCTCGACTGGGCACTGGTTTCAGTGAAGCGCCGAAACTGGATGGACACCGGGCTTGAAGTTGCCGGAAGCGAGGCGCGCCGCTACGCGGACTTTGCGCAGACCTTTGCCGGGCCTGCGGATCTCTCTCCCGAGCCCAAGCGACACAGATAAAGAATTTAACCTTTTCACACTTGTCCCTTTCGTCGCCGAAGTACGGCGACGAAAGGGATGCGGGAGGACTTACGATGTTTGGAATATATGAGTTTTTTGAAACAAGCTGCGCGGTTTACCCGGAAAAAACCGCAGTATTACACAAAAATGAGCGACTGACGTACCGCCAGCTAAAAATACAGGTGGATGCGCTTGCCGCGGGGCTGTATGCCGCCGGCGTCAAAAAGGGCGAACATGTCAGTCTGCTGCTGTATAACGGGATACCGTTTATCCGTCTGTTTTTTGCCCTTTTAAAGCTCGGCGCGACCATTTCACCGCTCAATTATCGCGATACCGTCGCGGATCTCAAGCGGCATGCGCAGTTAGTTGACAGCACATATTTAATTTTTGAAGACAGGTCGGCGGAGCTTGTGTCACAGGCCGGATTCGCAAACGATGCGAGCGGACTGACCCTGATATCGGAGACCCGATCAATCCCCCAAAAGACGTTTTCGCTTGAGGAGCTGATGGAAGGGGAGATGACGCCGCCGCCGAAGACCGAGATATCTCCACTTGATGTTGTGCTTAATATCTTCACAGGTGGCACCACAGGCGAGCCCAAGGCCGCGTCTCACACATATCAGGGACTTACACTTCAGCTTATGAGCTGCTACATGACAAACGGATCACTCTGTGCCGAGGACGTGTTTTTAAATTACGCGCCGATGTTCCACGTCGGCGGGATCACGGCCATGCTGCAGACCCTGTGCGTCGGGGCAACGTTTATCATAAACGAGGTTTTCGAAGCCTCAGAGTTGCTGGAGTGGATTGAGCGCGAGGGCGTCACCCAGATGTCGCTCATCCCGCCCACTTTGTGCTTCGAGTTTAATAAATGTGCGAATTTCAAGCGGGAAAAGCTCTCCAGCGTGCGCATGCTGCGCATGTCCGGCGGAAACAGTTCCGCGGAAAACATAAATGAGGTTTTTCGCTGCTTTCCCAGAGCGCGGGTATTTAACGGCTACGGCATGAGTGAACGCGCCGTGAATATGGTTAACATCATTGAACGCGACGACAAAATTAATATTAAGGACAATAATGTGTCGGTCGGTCGTCTGTCCGCGCTCAATGAGTGCAAGATTGTCGACGAGCAGGGCGGCACGATCAGTGAGCCCTGGGTTTTGGGCGAGCTGTATGGTCGCGGGCCGTGCATGATGAAGGGCTATTACGCGAAGGAAAAATCGTTCGAGTCCGGCGGCTGGTTTGCGACAGGCGACATGTTCTTCACGGATGAGGACGGCAACTATTATTTTGCCGACAGAAAGAAGAACATGATAAAGTCCGGTGGTGAAAATATTTACTCTCTTGAGGTTGAGAAAATATTAAATTGCCATCCCTCCGTCAGGGAGAGCGCCGTTGTCGGCATTCCGGATGAGAGACTCGGCGAGTCGGTTGCGGCGGCTGTGGCCCTGTGGCCCGGAGCAGAGCCGGTGGGCGCCGAGGAGTTGATTGCTTTGTGCAAAAAATCTGCGGCGAGCTACAAAAAGCCCAGAAAAATCATTTTTGTCGATGACCTGCCGCGCAACAGCGTGGGAAAAACCAGAAAGAGCGAGGTCAAGCGGCTTTTCGAAGAAATATGAAGTGGGAGCGGGTGCATCCGTGAGAGGCGAGAGGCTGACAATTAAACAGGCGGTTCTGCTCGCGGCTCCGCACACCTGGGCGGCATCCACGGTACCCGTGCTTTTCGCCTGGGCACTCAGCGTCTCAAAAATCGGACGCTTTGATGCTGTGATGGGGCTTTGCACAATGGCAATAAGTGTCCTGATGCAGTCCTCGGTCAACGCTCTCAACGACTACAGCGATTTCATGAAGGGCACGGATACTGTTGAAAACTCCCCCGACCCGGATGATGCGGTGCTTGTCTACGGCGGCAACCCTAAAGAGGTTCTGCGCCTTGGAATCTGCTTTCTAATCGCGGCGGCGCTCATCGGTGCATATGTGATATCCAAGCTTGGCATAGTGCCGCTGGCGCTTGGAGTCCTGGGCGCGATGGTAATAATGCTGTATTCCTTTGGGAAAACGCCGATATCCTATTTGCCTGTCGGCGAGCTGGTTTCAGGCTTTGTCATGGGTGGGCTTATACCCTTGGGAGCTTACTATCTGCAGACGGGCGAGCTGAGCTTTGTCATGTTGCTGTACGCTCTTCCGATCATGCTTGGAATTGGAATGATCATGTACACAAATAATTGCTGTGACATACAGCGGGACACTGCGGCGGGGCGCATGACCTTCCCGAGACTCATCGGGGCGGAGAGGGCGCAGGGGCTGTACCGAAGGCTGATTGTTGTCTGGATTATGCTGCCAGAGCTGATCCTAATTGCTTGCAAGCTGCGGGGTATGTACTTTTATCCGATGGGTCTGGTGGTTTTACTGTCTCAGCTTCATATGCAGCTCAAGCTGAGGCTCGGACAGGAGTCGCGGGCAGAGGCTATGCAGGGGGTGCTGTTTTTGAATATTGCGCTTGGACTTTTATTTACGGCGGCGGTGATGATATGAACAGGAAGCCATATTTTGAAGCGCTAGACAAGAAAAAACATGTATATCAGGTGTTTCAGACGATTGCAGGCGGGTATGACGCTGCAAACGGAAGGATCAGCGCAGGCCAGCACATGAGGTGGAAAAGACATGCGGCACGGACAGCCTGCAAAACGCTGCCTGAAAACGGCAGGGCGCTGGATGTGGGCTGCGGAACCGGCGACATGGCGGGACTCATGAGAAAAGAGAGGCCCAACGCTCAGATTGTCGGGGTTGACCTCTCACCCGATATGCTGGAGGTCGCCGAGGAAAAGTATAAAAAAGACCCGCGCATGTCATTTTTTCAGGCAGACGCAAGTGAGCTTCCCTTTGAGGATGCTGAGTTTGACACAGCCGTGATATCCTTTGCGCTACGCAACACCTCGGACTATAAGAAGGTGCTCTCAGAGATGATAAGGGTTGTGAAGCCGGGCGGACGCATCTGCTGCATCGATTCATTCGTTCCAAAGAGCAGACTTATAAGACCGTTTTATGAAATGTATTTTTCACTTATAATGCCGCTCGTGGGCGGGGGAGTAAGGTACTGGAGACAATACCGCTGGCTGGAAAAAAGCACTCGCTATTTCATTTCACCGGACGAGCTTGGAACTTTGCTGACGAAGCTCGGGCTTAATGATATTGAAGGAAAGAAATTTATGTTCGGAGCATGTGTCTGCGAATGCGGACGAAAGGGAGGGGGCGAGGGCAGTGAATAGCTTTGCAAATATGCCATGGCTCAAGTCGGCTCTGGTTGAGGTAGATAAAAAAATAGACGGCATAGCCTACGCCGCCCGCAGGCATGAGCCGCTCACTGAGATTATCGACTTCACGCTGTCTGTAAAAGGCAAAAGGCTCAGACCGATGCTCGTTCTGCTCTGCGCAAAGGGCGGTCCTGACTATGACAAAAATAAAGACGCTCTGCTCGAAACCGCCGCCGCCATTGAGCTGACCCACAGTGCATCCCTCATCCATGACGACATTGTGGATGACGCCGCGCTTCGGCGGGGGCGTCCCACCGTTCAACACAGCTATGGTAAGGACGTGGCAGTGTACGCGGGGGATTATTTGCTGTGCAGTGTGTTCAAACAGCTGATGTCGAAGGGGTATATGGAAATCGGAGAGGCCTTAGCAGACTGTGTGACGCAGATGTGCGACGGTGAGCTCATTCAAAAATCCTGCCGCTTCGACCCGGATACGCCGGAGGACAGATATCTTCAGAGTATCTCGGGAAAGACGGCCTCCCTTTTCGAGACAGCCTGCCGGCTCGGCAGCAAGCTTGGCGGGGCCGGCGAGTCTGAGGTCTGGCTTATGTCGGAGTTCGGTCGGAATCTCGGCATTTTGTTTCAGCTGCGCGATGACCTTTTGGACTGGATAATCAGTCAGGAGGAGGCCGGAAAGCCTGTCAACGAGGATTTTTATGAGGGTGTATATACGCTTCCCGCACTGCACACCTTTTCACATAGCCCCTGCGGAGCGCGCCTCAGAGCCGCAGCAAGGAAACTGGCGGAGGCAAAAATTGACGATGGAGCTCTGCTGCTGGAGGCGAGAGAGATTGTCCGCCAGGGCGGGGGCATTGCCTACACCGTATCGCTAATGAAAAAATATGAGCGGCGGACATTGGAGCTTTTAGCCCAAATAACGCAGGACGAGAACGCAGTGCTGCTCCGGGAGCTGACACGCTATGTTGCAAACGTAAACACAGGCGATGAGAGCAACGTGAGACCTGCAAAGCAGGAAAATATAAGGCCGCTGGAGGCGGGCAGCATTCCAAAAACTCCCATGATCGGAAAAAGTAATTGCTTTATGAGGTGAAACAATGAGCGAAGAGAGATTTGATGTAATTGTTGTGGGCGGCGGGCCTGCCGGTTCTGCGGCGGCCTATACCCTCGCAAAAGCGGGTATCAGTGTCGCGGTCATAGAGCGCGGTGAGACCTGCGGCTGCAAGAATATGACCGGCGGCCGCATTTATGCGCACAGCCTGAAACGGCTGATACCAGAATATGAAAAAAGCGCCCCGCTGGAGCGCAGAATCAGCAATGAGCGGATTACGTTTATGACACAAAAGGCCGCGACGACCATCGATTTTTCAGCTGATGAGCTGGGCGGCGCTGATGCGGCTTCGTATTCCGTTATACGCGCGGACTTTGACAAGTGGCTGGCGGAGGAGGCGGAGGGTGCCGGGGCGTTTTACATAAACGGGATTCGTGTAGACGATCTGGTTATGAGAAACGGCAAGGTCTGCGGCATCGTCGCAGGGCAGGACACATTAGAGGCTGATGTAGTCATTCTGGCCGACGGAGTAAACTCCCTCCTGGCTCAAAAAATAGGCATGTGCAAGCCACTTGATCCCATGGAGGTGGCTGTCGGGGCAAAAGAGGTCATAAGGCTCGGCAAAGACAAGCTTGAAGAACGCTTCGGCCTTCAGGATGAGAACGGCACGGCATGGATGTTTGTCGGTTCTCCGACAAACGGTCACATGGGCGGCGGCTTTCTCTATACGAATAAAGACAGCGTGTCACTGGGAATAGTCACGACAGTCGGGGATATCTCACACTCGAATGCGAGCGTCATCAGCATGCTGGACGGTTTTAAAGAGCATCCTCTCATCGCCCCGCTTATTAAGGGCGGCGAAACCAGCGAATACTCGGCGCATTTAGTGCCTGAGGGCGGTTACGGCATGATTCCGCAGCTCTACGGTGAGGGGGTAATGCTTGTCGGTGATGCGGCGGGGCTTGTCATGAACCTCGGCTACGTTGTCCGTGGAATGGATCTGGCTATAGAGTCCGGAAGGCTTGCGGCCCAGGCCTGTATTGAGGCGGCAAGAGCGCAAGACTTCAGCGCCGCTTCGCTTTCTGCGTATAAAACCAAGCTGGACGGAAGCTTTGTCATCAAGGAGATGAAGACTCACCGAAGGGCACCGCAGGCGTTTTCAAGGCGCAACGTGTTTTTTAAGCTGCCGGTATTCATGGAGGATGTCATGAAGGCCATGTTCACCGTAGACGGCAGGAACATGTCCGGACTGGTAAAAAAGCTTATTCCGATAGCGCGAAAATATGGTCTGGTGCAGCTCATGAAAGATTTGTTCGCACTGCTTCGGGCTGTTTAGGAGGGCACCGGTTATGAAGAAAATGACAATTGAAGATAAGCTGGGAAAAGACAGCTTCAAGGTTCGCGAGGAGAGCCACATCAAGGTGCGGCGCGAATATTCGGACAGAGAAAGCGCTGAAATGCTTTGCCAGGCCTGCCCCGCGGGGCTGTATCAGATGGGCGAGGGGGGAAATCTTCGCTTCAGCCATCTGGGCTGCCTTGAGTGCGGCACCTGCCGCGTGCTCGGCTTCGGAAAAGAAGTTGAGCAGTGGGATTACCCGGTCGGCGGCTTCGGCGTGTCGTTCCGCATGAGCTGAGAGGAGAGTAAACATGAAGATAGCAGTATGCTATAAGAACGTCCCCGATGATGAGGGGATAAAGATAAATCCTGATAAGACCCTGGATTTTTCCTCAGCGGCACTCTCCATCGGTCAGTATGACCTAAACGCTATGGAGGCAGCTGTCTGTTTGGCAGAGGGTGAGTCCGAGGTCATAGCGCTCACCGCTGCGGGCGCGTCAATAGATAACACGAAGCAGCGAAAGGCCATTCTCTCCAGAGGCGCCGACAGACTTGTTGCTGTCAGGGACGCGTCTCTCGACTCGTCTGATTCGTACACGATTGCTGCAACGTTGGCGAAGACAATAGAGAAAATAGGCGGGGTAGACCTGGTGTTATTCGGCGAAGGCTCGGGTGACATGTATTCCCAGCAGACAGGCCCCATGACCGGCGCAATGCTGGGCTGGGCCAATGTGAACGCGGTATCCTCTATTTCCCGGGAAGAGGATGCTCTGCTCGTCACCCGCAGCCTGGAGACGGAAAACGAGACGCTCAAAATAACGCTGCCCGCCGTGATTTCGGTGACAGCGGATATAAACAAGCCTCGCATCCCCTCGATGAAGGAGATTCTCAAAGCGGGCAAGAAGCCGGTCGAAATACTGGACGTTTCAGAGCTGGGAATTGAAATGACGGACAAGACCCACAGCGCCGGCATTCTCGCACCTGAGCAGTGCGAGAGGAAAAAGCTCGTGTTTGAGAGCGCCACGGATGAGGCGTTCGAGCAGCTTGCGACAGTAATAAAGAAACTCATGTGAGAGGGGCGGGAAAATGACAAAGGTTGAAAAATCCGTTGTGATCGCGACATCAAAGGAAAACGGGCTTGCGCTCACGGCGCTGGCTGACAGTTTGAGCGAGAACATCACAGTAATTGCCGTCGGCGACAGGGAAGCTGCGGTTAACGCGCAGAAGGCATATTTTTTAAACATCGATGGGGGGAGCTTTGTCTTTGCGCTTCCGACGATAAAAGCACTTGTGCGCGAGCTGTCTGCGGACATTGTTATAACGGAGACCAGTAAGAATGGCAGACTCGCCGCGGCTGTTCTTTCGCAGATGCTTGAGACGAGTGCCTTGACCGACCCGACGTCTGTGTGGATAGCTGAGGATAAAAAAATATACTCAAAGCGCATGGTGTATGGCGGTGGCGCGTATAAAACGGAATACGCGGAGGGAAAAGCCGTGATCTGCGCGGGATTCGGTCTGGCGGAAGTAAAAGAGGCTGTCCCCTGTGCGGATGTTGAGGAAAAGCCGCTTGAAAAGCTGGCAAACATAGAATATGTCTCCAGGAATGCCAGGGATGTGAGAAAGATAAATCTGGCTGCGGCAAAGAGAGTTGTCGGGGTTGGCCGCGGTGTGAAGGACGAGCAAACCCTCACTGTGGTCGAGCAATTTGCCTCGGCAATAGGAGCGGAGATGGCCTGCACAAGACCGGTTGCAGAGGATGACAAGCTGATGCCGAGAGAACGCTATCTGGGCGTTTCCGGTGCAAGCATAAAGCCCGAGCTGTATATTGCCGCGGGATTATCCGGTCAGATCCAGCACATGGTGGGGGTCAACGAGGCGGGGACGCTGATTGCCGTAAACAAGGACAAGAACGCCTCAATATTCAACCAGTGCGACTATGGCATAGTAGGAGACATGGCTGAGGTCATGAAAGCACTTGAAGAAAAGCTGGGCTAAGTCCCAAAACCGGATGAACGAAAGGTAAATCTATGAGAGAATACAGCAAGATAAATGAGAGTACTGCCCAGCTGCTCACAGGCATCGCCGGCGAGAAGAACTATATCAGCGGCGACAGCCTCAGTGTGGATTTTTCGCGCAGCGTAAAGGCCGCGTTTGACCCCAATGGAATTTTGAACCCCGGAAAGGTAATATGAAATGCTGAAGATACTTGTATGTGTAAAGCAGGTGCCTGACATAGATCTGGTACATATGGACCCGGAAACGGGAAACCTTGTGCGCGACGGAGTGCCTGCGATTTTAAACCCGCTGGACGCGAACGCACTTGAGGCCGCAGTGCGCGTAAAGGAGCAGTACGGTGCAGAGGTGACCGTGATAACCATGGGCCCGCCGATGGCCGAGAGCGCCTTGCGCGAGTGTCTCTCGGTCGGCGCGGATAAGGCTGTGCTTATAAGTGGACGGGAGTTCGGCGGAGCCGACACATTGGCGACGAGCTACGTCATTGTGGAAGCTGCCCGGCGGACCGACAACTACGACCTCGTGTTCTGCGGGAAAGAGTCGCTCGATGGTGCAACCGGTCAGATGGGCAGCCAGCTTGCCGAGCGTTTTGACTTCTCACAGGTGACGTCAATGTCCAAAGTCCTGAATGTGGACGAGACTGCGGGGAAGATAACGGTGGAGCGCGAAATGGACTGCGGCATAGAGGTCATTGAGGCCACACTGCCTTGCCTGTTTACGGTCGAGAAAACCAACTATCCCGCGCGTCTGCCAAGCCTCAAGGGTAAGATGGCGGCGAAAAGGGCGGCAGTGATCACTCTTGGCTTTGCAGATTTCGAAGGCATCGACCCTTCAAAGATAGGAGCCGGTGGTTCAGGCACCATTGTGCCGAGGATATATCCTCCCGAGCTGCCGGAGGCAGGACAAATCATAGACGAGGGCAGCCTTGCGGCGTCCGTGAGTAAGATTTGCGATATACTTGCCTCCGCGGGCAGAATAAGGGGGGCGAAATAATATGAATAAGCGCGACTATAAAAATATGTGGGTCTATATAGAGCATGACGGCAAGACGGTTCATCCAGTCGGCCTGGAGCTCTGCTGCGAGGTCAGAAAGCTCTGCAACGTTACGGGAGAAAAGCTCGCCGCAGTGCTCATCGGAAGTGTTCCTGAAACCGAGCTTGCAAAGCTGCACGGCTGCGGCGTGGATGAAATCATCATGGTCTCGGGCACAGGCTACGACTATTACAATACCGACGCGTACTCGAACGCCTTTACCGTGCTCTCTCGCAAATACAACCCCTCTGCCATTTTTGTCGGCGGAACTACGAACGGACGCGACTTCGCCCCCCGTTTTTCGGTACAGCTCGATACCGGCTGCACGAGTGACGCAATGGAGCTGGTGTACGACGAGAAAACAGGCGACATTGAGTTTATCGAGCCGGCAGTCGGCGGCAAGATCATGGCAGTGATCACCGTGCCTGTATCTCGTCCGCAGGTGGGAACGATCAGACCGGGCACCTTCAGGTATGCTCCGCAGGGAGAGAAAGATGAGGTAGCTGTAGTTAAAGAGCAGATAGACTTTCCCCTTGAGAGCATACGCACGAAGCTCATCTCCTTTACAGAGGACGAGTTTGACCCGGCGCTGAACATAGCTGACGCGGAGGTCATTGTTTGCGTTGGAAACGGACTCAAGGATGCCGAGAGCCTGGCCCGCTATCGTGAGCTTGCGGAGCTTCTGGGCGGAAAGCTCGCCTGCACCCGCCCGCTCTTTGACAGAGAGATACTGTCATACAAGCTGCAGGTGGGGCAGTCCGGAGTGATGATCAAACCCAAGCTGTACATCAGCTTTGGTGTTTCCGGTGCTGTGAACCACATCGCCGGCGTGAGCTCGGACATGGTCATAGCTGTCAACAGCGACCCGCAGGCGCAGATATTTAACTATTGCGACTATGGCATAGTAGGAGACATGAACGAGGTCTGCGACCTGATGATACAGGAAATTAAAAATAATTGAAAAATCCGGGATAAACATAGAAAGGCCTTGGCTTTATGAAAGCTAAGCCGTATAGCAATAAAGTGGTACCCCGGAGAATTTAATTCTCCGGGGTACCACTTTATTATGAATAGTTGAAGCCAGTTGGGAGGCAACTAGTCGGCAGAAACATCTTCCGTAGTTGTCTTTGGCGGGAATATCAGTAAATTGACGACGAGACCAATGATAGAGCCAACGAAGGTACCAAAAATGCGCCAAAGTCCATACATCCAGGCAACATCCATGGTGTTCAGGTAACATACCGCGAAATAGACAATTGCACCAGGAACGATACTTTCCCTCCTCCCCAGGCGGTTGCTGATGACGATGAGCGGAATAAGCCCTAGAGAGGTCAGCAGCAGACTATCAGTGAATGATGCGATAAGAATGCCTGCAACACCGCCGATTACAGTGCCAATGTTGCGGGTGAAGACAGCCTTTAACGAGGAGGCAATGCTGCTCTCCATGGCGACGACAGCACCTATACAAGCAAAAAACGGTGTTTGCTTCAATACGTATTTCAGAACCAAAGCGGACAGAAAAACAGCAATTGCTGTTTTTGCGGTACGCATACCCACCAGTGGTGTGCGCTCGTTTGACTTGTGATCCAAAGCCTTTCCCCCTATTGACAAATCAAGATAATATAAAGTTTCATAATATGATACTATTATAACATTCTCAATAAGTCAATGGCGGCAGTGCAATGTGATCGGTTCGCAGCGGGAATATGGGGTGTTTTATCTAAACCATGTCAATTGATCCGTCTGTTTTTTAACTTCTCTTTATGGGTGGTGAAAGATCCCGACTTGTCCGGCAAAGAAAGTATGTGATGACGCTTTTTTAAAACATTTTGTAAGAGAAGCGTAGTTGCTGCCGGTGTCATTTTTAGGGCTGAACGGGGCATGGATATGCTGCCGCCGACAAGTGCGCCGACTCTGTTAATGAGTATTCAGAACAAGCGAAGATAGCCCGCACTAAAGCCGGCATAGGGACAAAGGAAAAGCTGCCCCAAAGGATAGTCCTTTTTCCCATTACATTCAAAAAACGGGGAGCAGGATAAAATCCTGCTCCCCGCTATCGTCCGCTTCATTTTGAAACTGACTTTGAATGCTCAGTACCGATACTACACTCTCTGGCGGAGAGAAGAAGGGCGAGTCCGTCACCAAGCTGAGTAAAAATAGCAGATAGAAGCGCGATTTCTTTATCGCTGCGTCCCTGGCCTATCGCTGCCGACAATGCGCCTACGGCAGCGGGCAAAGAGTCGGGACAGGTCATGATATCACCTCTTTGCACCAGTATATTCAGCCAATCCCTGTATGGTTTATGTTGACGAAGCGCAAACAAAGACTGCTCGTGTTAAAGCAGGTGTATGGACAAATGAAAAGCCGCCCAAAAGGACGGCTAAAGACGCTTAAATCTGCGGGTTGCCGGAAAGCAGGCCCGACACTAAATTACGCATTTCTTGCTTGGATGTGACACTGTGCGTGCGCTGGAGGACAGATTCTTTTTCTGTGTCTGTTAACGATTCAAATTTCTTCATGGCCGGCTCATTTTGCGCCAATGCCATCCCAAAGCCAAGGGGAAGCTCAAAACTTGACATACTATCACCTCGGAAATAGTATCTTCAAGAAATAGCCATAATATGCAAGATATAATGATGAGCATACCTCACCTAATTGAAAAAATAGTCAATTATCCCCTCGCATTTTTGTTTTGATTCATAAAATCACCCAAGCACTCTTTTTTATCTGCCGGAATATTTAGGTGGCCAGAAGATTAAACTAATTAAACGGGCGAAAAGCCATAGGGGGGCTTTCCCCCTTTTGTCTAGCACACAGCAAAAAAAGGTCCCCAGTCAAGGGCAGCGCTAGCCGTTTGTTTACCCTTAATCGGAGAGCTGTTTTTCGCTTAAAAGGACGCTTTGAATTTTTATCTCTAATTTTGCAGGAAAAGCATAAATCCGAACCCTTCACCAATCGCAACGACTGGTGAGTGGTTCGGATTATATTTGTTTGGTGCGAGGGGGTTATGGGGACCCGGAACTCTTATTCGGACTTCTCGTTGTCGCAATCCTCTTGGCTTGAAATAAATATCTCCTCTGTGGATTGCTGGGCAAGCTTGAGTTTTTCCGTAATATCTGAAAGCGCGTTAGTGGTCGCCTCCAGCACTTCTAAGGCCGTTGCCATTCGTCCTGCTAAATGGTAATACATAGCCTTATAATCCGGCATAAAAACCCTCCTTAAACCATTTGTCTGACATTGCTGCGGGATCGCAGCTTTTTTGGTGCCGGTGGTGGGACTCGAACCCACACAGCCTATCGGCCAACGGATTTTGAATCCGTCACGTCTACCGATTCCATCACACCGGCACGCGGGCATATTATATAACAGCCCAGCAAAATTTACAAGTATAGATTTTTCTGTCCCGCAACGTTTTGGATTAACGCATAATCAGCGACGGGGACACTTCAATTATTCTCTCCGGGAGCTCACCGTCCCAGCAGCAGGCTGCGGCATGACAGCCGGGGATATCGGTATACAGCCGGCAGCGAACTCCGTTAACGGGAGCCACAATCACTCCATCTTTCATTCTGAAGTGCATCTCACGCAGGTTGCCGCAGCCCTGAAGCTTATACAGACTCTCGCGAAGTACCCAGATATCAAGGAATTTAAAGTGTTCACGTTCATGCTCGTCCGCTGTGCGAAGGACCCGCCTTCCCGTCAAATCGCGCTCGGTCTCAATGTCCGCGCCAACCGGCTTATCCGAGACTGCCGCAAGCACATGAGTACCGGTGTGAGACAGGGAAAAATGCCAACTTGGATGGGTGGAAAAAAATGGCTTGCCATTATCGTCAGTGATGATTTCAGGCAGTGTTTCCGCACCCCAATATTCCCGCGCGGCATGCTCGAGCAGTGACGCGGCGAAGGCGCTGCCGGGGTTTTTGCTGCGGCCTCGATGCCTCGCTTTAGACTCGTCAAGGCCTCTTATATCTACACAGATAATCTGCACATTAGTTTCCTCCGTTCTGTTATGCACTTTTCCAAATTTTCATTAATCTGAGACATATTATACTACATTTTGTAATCTCGTGCTACCATTACTACAAATTGTGTGATATACTATTTGGCATGGTAAAATTATAAAACTAAAGAGGTGTGGCGGCTTGAAAAAGATACTGGTACTCGAGGATGAGGTGGGCATCCGCAGCTTTGTCGTCATTAATCTCCGACGCTCGGGATATGAGCCGATTGAAGCGGAGAACGGTGAGGAAGCGTTAAAAATGCTTGAGCAGCACCCGGATATTGGTGTTGCGTTATTGGACGTAATGCTCCCCGATATAGATGGCTTTGAGATTTGCAGGCGCATACGCGCCTCGGGCTCGAAAATGGGAATTATTATGCTGACCGCCCTTGGGCAGGAGATGGATAAGGTCACCGGGCTCATGACCGGCGCGGATGACTATGTGACGAAACCCTTTTCACCGGCGGAGCTTCTCGCGCGCGTGGACGCGCTATACAGGCGTGTTGCCGTCGAGGAGGAGGCGGAGGAGCCCGAGCTTGTCAGCGGTCCTTTCGAGCTAAACCCCAGAAACAGAACGCTGGACAAAAACGGTGACCGTATAAAGCTCACACAGACCGAGTATTCCATAATGAAGCTTTTCATGGAGAATCAGGGCCGCGCACTGTCGCGCGAGGACATTCTGGAGAGCGTATGGGGCACTGAGTATAGCGGAGAGCTCAAGATTGTGGACGTGAACATCCGCAGACTGCGCATTAAAATTGAAGATACGCCTACAGTCCCGACATATATTACCACGATATGGGGCTATGGCTACAAGTGGGGAACCTAAACGCATGGATGAAAACAAAATAAAGACAGCTTTGGCCAAGCTCTCTGCAAAGCTGAAGGGCAAGGAGCTGCCTGAGAGCCTGAAAGGGCTGAAGGGCAGGTGGCTCGCCTTGAGCTTTGCTCTGACACTTTGCGTACTCTTTGGGGTGTGGCTGGCTCACAAGGATCATGGTGGCTGGGCAGCCGCCTTCGCGGTTGTTGCCTCGGTGATTTTGCTCGGCTCCAACTTCTGGTTCAGGGAACGGGTCACGAGCCCGATTGTCGGATTAGGAGATACGGCAAGGCGCATAGCAGACGGAAGCTACGGTGCGCTGTCCGAGCGTCTGCGCGATGACGAGATAGGTGCGCTGACGGATGCGCTCAACGATATGTCCCTGCGCATAAGTGAAGCGGGCAGGACCCAGTCGGAGTTTATTTCCTCTGTCTCTCACGAGCTGCGCACGCCGCTCACAGTTATAACGGGCTGGAGTGAGACTCTGCTTTATGACGAGGCGATACAGGGCGACTCCCGTCGCGGCATCGACATTATATCCGTTGAGGCAGGTCGGCTGACAGGCATGGTCGAAGAGCTGCTGGAGTTTACACGCATACGCGACGGGCGCTTTACCCTGAATCTTGAGACGGTGGATATCTGTGCTCTGATTGAGGAGGTCACCTTTACCTACAGTGAGCTTTTGCGCCACGACGATATAGTTCTCAGCTGTGACCAGCCGGATGACGGCGTGCCCGAGGTCACTGGTGACCCGCGTCGGCTCAAGCAGGTGGTGCTGAACATACTTGACAATGCAGTGAAGTATGCCCGCGGAGGCCGCAGCATCAATCTGACGCTTACACAGGACGGAGATTATGTCTCTCTTGCCGTTCGCGACCATGGTCCCGGCGTAGCTGCGGAGGATCTGCCGCATGTGAAGGAGCGCTTTTACAAGGGTCGCAGCAAGGAGCGTGGAAGCGGCATCGGTCTTGCGGTGTGCGATGAAATTGTAACGCGCCACGGCGGAAAGTTGATTGTTGCAAACGCTGAGGGCGGCGGTGCTCTGATAACTGTCAAGCTCCCGGTGAAAACTCAATGATAAGAGGAAAGTAATGTCGAAGAAAGAAAAAGATAATGTAAAGTTCCGCACTATGATAGGCGGACAGGCTCTGATAGAGGGCATAATGATGCGCGGACCGGAAAAACAGGCGATCGTCTGCCGGACCGGGGACGGCCTGACTGAAAAGGTCACGGATCTGAAGCTTGGCAGCGGCAGACCAGCCGTATTAAACCTGCCGCTGATCAGAGGCGTTATAACCTTTGTCGATTCCATGGCAAAGGGCATGAAGGCGTTGACCTATTCCGCTTCCATGCTGCCGGAGGATCAGCAGGAGGAGCCCACCAAGTTTGACATCTGGCTGGAAGAAAAGTTCGGAAATGAGAAGGCGGAGAAGGCCATAATCGGTTTTGCCGTGGTGCTGGGCATTGCCCTTGCGCTGGGACTGTTCATATTCCTGCCTACACTCCTGGTCGGATTTATACCCGGCCTTGCAAAGAGGTACATGCTCAAAAACCTGCTTGAGGGTCTTGTGAAGCTTATAATATTCCTTGTGTATCTATCGCTGTGCGCCAGGATGAGTGAGATGAAGCGGCTGTTTTCATACCACGGCGCAGAGCATAAAACCATCTTCTGCTATGAGAAGGGGTTGCCGCTGACGGTGGAGAATGTTCGCAAGCAGAGCAGGTTCCACCCCCGTTGCGGGACGAGCTTCCTCTTTGTGGTCATTATCATCGGCATTTTCGCCGGTATGCTGATACAGATAGACAGTGTATTGCTGAGAATATGCTGCCGCCTGCTGCTTCTGCCTGTTGTGGTTTCGGTGAGCTATGAGTTAAACCGATGGGTGGGCCGCCACGAAAATTGGTTCACGGCCATTTTATCCTGGCCGGGAAAGCAGCTCCAGCATTTGACGACGAACGAGCCGGATGACGGCATGATCGAATGCGCGATTCGCGCGCTCGAGCTGGTAGTGCCGGAGGAAGCCGGCAAGGACGCCTGGTAAGGTATACACATATAAAACCTGCCGCTTTTGACGAGCAGGGGAGTGAAAAACTCTGCAAGGCTTTTGGGGAAAAGAAAAACAGAGATGAGTGGGGTAAAGATGCCAAGAACATACAGCGAGCTATATATCGCATCGCGCAACCGCCTGCGCGACGCGGGAATTGAGGCTGCAGAGATAGAGGCCAGACTCATTGTGGCCACTGCAGCAGGAAAAACAACTGAAAAGTTTCTGCGGGACATGCGCTATTACGTCACTGACGAGCTTGAAGCGAGAGTGTCGGCTATGCTGCAGCGCAGACTGGGCGGTGAGCCGGTCGCCTATATCACCGGCGTGTGGGAGTTTATGGGACTGCCCATTGAGGTCAATAAAACGGTTCTGATTCCGCGCATTGACACCGAGACGCTGGCAGAAACCGCGATTAAATGGCTGATGGAAGGCCGCAAGATGGATGCCAGAGTTCTGGATCTGTGCAGCGGCAGTGGCTGCATCGGCTGCTCAATTGTTGATGCCATGCCTAAAGTGAGGGCGGTGCTCGCCGATGTGAGCCCGGAGGCCATTGAGATGAGCCGCAGAAACGTGTCGAGAAACCGCCTTGACGGCAGGGTGAGCTACATGCTGGCAGACGTCAACAAAGCACCTCCGCTCATGACGGGCAGCTTCGATTTGATCGTCTCAAACCCTCCGTACATCCCGACCATGGAAATTTTGACGCTCGACCCGTCCGTGCGTGACCATGAGCCTGTTTGGGCGCTGGATGGCGGCGACGACGGACTTGACCTATACCGCGCTATTTTGAAAAACTGGAGTCGTGTGCTCCGCCAGGGCGGAATAATGATGTTTGAAGTTGGCGAGGAGCAGGCAGGGGCGGTTAAAGACCTGATGCGCATGGCCGGACTTCACGAGGCGACAAGCATTCTGGACACAAGAGGTGTTGAGCGTGTAGTCACCGCAAAGGCATAAATATTACATTAATAACTTATACATTATGAGGTGTTAGAATGGCTGAAAAGAAAAAGGCTGTAGTCACCCCGGGTCCTGCTAAGGGAGACAAGAAAAAGGCGCTTGAAACCGCGATTGCGCAGATCGAAAAGAACTACGGTAAGGGTTCTATAATGCGTATGGGCGATGATATTCAGGTGAATGTCGAAGCCGTTTCCACGGGCTCATTGTCGCTTGACCTTGCCCTGGGCATAGGCGGCGTCCCCCGTGGTCGTATAGTGGAAATATATGGGCCTGAGGCCTGCGGTAAGACTACGCTTGCCCTGCACATCGTTGCCTCTGCCCAGAAAAACGGCGGAGAGGCAGCTTATATCGACGTTGAGCATGCTCTGGAGCCCGCATATGCGAGAGCTTTGGGCGTGGATATTGACAATCTGCTTATTTCCCAGCCCGATACCGGTGAGCAGGCGCTTGAGATTACTGAGCAGCTTGTGCGCTCCGGTGCGCTGGACGTTGTCGTAATCGACTCCGTTGCAGCTCTGCTGCCGCGCTCCGAGCTTGAAGGCGAGATGGGCGACAGCTCCGTCGGCGTAGTTGCGCGACTGATGAGCCAGGCGCTTCGTAAGCTGGCAGGCGTTGTATCCAAGACCGGCTGCATAGTTATCTTCATTAACCAGCTTCGTGAGAAAATCGGTGTCATGTACGGCAACCCGGAGACGACGCCCGGCGGACGCGCACTGAAGTATTTTGCATCTGTACGTATTGATATGCGCCGTATCGAGACCCTGAAGAGCAGCGGCGAGATGGTCGGAAACCGCACCCGCGCCAAGGTCATCAAGAACAAGGTCGCGCCCCCGTTCAAGGAGGCGGAGTTCGATATCATCTACGGGCAAGGCATCTCTAAGGTCGGTGAGATAATTGACCTTGCGGTGAAACTTGATATTATTGAAAAGGGCGGAGCCTGGTATACAGTCGGGGAGGCCAGACTGCAGGGTCGCGACAATGTTCGCGAGTATCTGGAGGCCAATCCCGAGGTCATGGCTAAGATTGAAGCTGAGATACGCGACAGCGCTCACAAGCTGATGACTCCGCAGGCGAAGAAGGCCGCGATTGCAGCCGGACGTGCGGTCGATATTTCCGCAGATGACTTTGAGGGCTAAGCTGCATGCTTTGGTATCTCACGGCAGTAAAAACGAGGTAGCTGGCATATGGCAATTGAAGAAGTGAAAAAGCGCGCCCTGCGCATGCTCGAGCGACGTGACTACGGCAGAGACGAGCTTGTGTATAAGCTCGTTTTGAAGGGCGAGCTTGACAGTGAGGCCCAGGCGGCGGCGGATAGAATGGTTGAGCTGCGCTTCATAAATGACGAGAGCTACGCCGCCATGGTTGTGCGGCACTACGCCGCGAAGGGCTTCGGCATGTCTCGCATACGCCAGGAGCTGCGCCGCAGACGGCTGCCGCGCGAGCTCTGGGATGCTGCTTTTGAGGAAATGCCCGAGCAGGACGACACGATAGACAGGCTTCTGCGAGCAAAGCTGAGGAGCGAGGAGCCGGACAGAGACGAGATACGCCGCGCGTCCAACTCGCTCATACGGCGCGGCTTTTCATATGATCAGGTGCGCGAAGCTTTGGAGAGACTCCGCGCCGGGGAGGAAACATTTTGAAGGTTGGCATGATATCGCTGGGTTGCCCGAAAAATCAGACGGCAGCCGAGCAAATGCTCTATAAGCTCCGCGAGGCTGGGCATGAAATTGTAACGGACGAGACCAGGGCCGAGGCAATTGTTGTGAATACCTGCGCCTTTATCGAGGATGCAAAGCAGGAGGCCATAAACACAATACTGGAAATGGCCCGGCTGAAGCAGACGGCAAAGCTCAAAAAGCTTATCGTTACCGGCTGTCTGGCGGAGCTGTATAAGGACTCGGTGCTTGAGGAGCTTCCGGAGACTGACGCGGTTGTCGGTGTGGGCAGCTATGACGAAATCGTCTCGGTTTTAGAGCGCACTGAGGCAGGGGAGAGGCCCTGCGTTATCGGCGATAACTGCGCCGATGTGTCTAACACCCCCCGGATTGTCAGCACCGGCGGCGTTTGGGCGTATCTGCTCATCGCTGAGGGCTGTGATAACCGCTGTTCATACTGTCTGATCCCCAGCATAAGGGGGCGCTTCCGCTCGAAGCCCATGGCGGAAATTTTGGCCGAGGCCGAGAGCCTTGCTGGGCAGGGCTATAAGGAGCTCATCCTTGTCGCGCAGGATCTGACCCGCTACGGACATGACCTCTATGGCAAGCTGAGTCTGGCTGATTTGCTTAAAAAGCTGTGCGCAATAGACGGGATTGAGTGGCTGAGACTGCACTACCTCTATCCGCACGAGCTTACTGATGAGCTTATAGAAGTGATCGCGTCGGAGCCTAAAATCGTAAAATATCTTGACATTCCCATCCAGCATATTAATAATGGGATACTGGAGAAAATGAATCGCCGAGATACGAGCGAGTCAATACGCAAGCTGTTTATAAAGCTGCGTGAGCACATACCCGGTCTCGTTTTGCGAACAAGCCTTATAACCGGTCTGCCCGGTGAGGGCGAGGCGGAGCTTGCCGAGCTGTGCGAGTTTCTGCGTGAAGCGCGGATTGAGCGTGCCGGGGTCTTTCCCTTCTCGCCGGAGGAGGGCACGCCCGCATATGCCATGGAGCATGTGGACGGAGATACCGCACGTGAGCGGGCAGAGCTCGTCCGGCGCGTCCAGACTGAGATCATGGATGAATGGGAAAGCTCTCTCATCGGCGAGGAAGTATCCGCCATCTGTGAGAGCTGGGACGCGGAAAGCTCCGCGTGGCTCGGCCGCGGATATTTTGACTCACCCGGGATTGACGGCAGAATGCTTATCTACGGTGATGCTTCAGCCGGTGATATTGTGACGGTTAAAGTGCTGTCAGCAGAGGACGGAGAGCTGATAGGACAGATGCTCGAGAACGCTCCGGGCATGAGCGACTCTTTGTGACATAGCTTTGAAAGGAATGGTCAAAGAATATGAAGCTAACGACAGCGAGTAAGATAACAATACTGCGTATGCTGCTCATTCCACTGGTTCTCGTGCTGATGTATCTGGATTTCCCCGGACATATGTACTGGGCGCTGGCTGTTTTCATAATCGCCTCTGCCTCGGACTTCGTGGATGGCTACATTGCACGCCGCTATAATCAGGTTTCCAATTTTGGCAAGTTTCTAGACCCTCTGGCGGACAAGCTGCTTGTCATCTCCGTGATGCTGGTGTTTGTGGACTGGAAGATGCTGCCCGCGTGGGTCGCGATAATTGTGGTTGGGCGTGAGCTCTGTGTCACCAGCCTTCGTCTCATCGCGGTTGAGGGCGGCAAGGTTATAGCAGCGGCCTGGTCCGGAAAAATCAAGACCGCCTGCACTATGGTCGCTTTCTGCCTCATGATGCTGCCCATACCAGCGCAGCTTGTCACCGTGTGCTGGCTTGTGGTTCTCATAACGACGGTATATTCGGGAATTGAGTATTTTGTCAAAAACGCAAGCGTGTTTAAATAAAACTGACGTGGCTGGGATGATTCCCAGCCACGTGGCATATGGGAGTAGCTATGGAACAAAAAACCAGAGTTAGAATTAAATTCCGAGAGCTTGCACCGCTGCGACTGTGCATCTGCGCCGCGCTTATCCTCATCATAGCCGCAATATCGGCTCTCAGAGGCAGCAGTGCTGCGATGCTGTGGATATATGGGCACATCACGCATCCCTGGCACCTGTTCATGTCACGAGCTTGCTCGGCGTTCCCGTTTTCAGTCGCGGAGCTGATCTACGCTGTCGCGGTCATCTTCCTTGTGGTTTACATAATATATTCTATTTATCGAACTATTGAGTCTGAAAACAAGTGGATACAAGTTTACATAACTATTTTAACTATAGTGATGCTGGCGTTGATGTTTTGGGCGGCGCTCTGCGTATTTTGGACGCCCTGTTATTTTGCGCCCCGCTTTGCCGAGACGAGCGGAGTGTCTGACGAGCCGGTTTCGGTTGAGGAGCTTGCGGCGGTGACGGAATATTTTGCGAACATTGCCAGCGAATACAGCGGTCGGGTAGCCCGAGACGAGCAGGGAGTTTTGGCGCTTGAGCGCGAGGATATCATTGACCGCGCGGCGGAGGTATTCAAGGGAGCGGCGGAGATTTTCCCCTGTCTTGAGGGAGCGGATCTGCGGCCTAAGGGAATCTTCTTTTCTAGGATCATGAGCTATATGAACTTCACCGGTTTTTTCTTTCCGGCTACCGGCGAGGCGAACCTCAACATGGACTCCCCGGCGTATATGCTCGCTTCCACTGCTGAGCACGAGATCGCGCACCAGAGGGGGGTGGCTCAGGAGCAGGACTGCAACTTTGTGGCCGTGTTCGCCTGCACAGAGTCCCGGTATGACGAATATGTCTACTCCGGCGCGATGCTTGCGTATGTCTATCTGGGCAACGCCCTCCACAATGCAGACAAAGATGCCTGGGTGAAAATTTACGATACACTGTCTGATGAGGTGCGCGCTGATTTTGCGCAGAACAACGCGTATTGGGAACCCTTTCGCGAGAGCACGGTGCAGAAGGCCTCCAGCGCTGTCTATGATAATTTCCTCAAGTCTAACGGACAGGTGCTTGGGCGCAAAAGCTACGGTGCCTGTGTTGATCTGCTGGTGAACTACTACTATCCGATAATAGCGGGCTAAGGACAGCAAAAGATGGTGGCGGACATGTGTCCGCCACCATCTTTTGTTTATATCATTTATTTAGCCGACCATTTCCAGTCTGCGACCTCTGGAAGATCAACGCCGTATTCGGCGATATACTGCTGGTGCTCGACGAGCTTATCCTTCATCTGCTGGATGAGATATGAGCCGCGGTTGCCGAGCTGCGGAAGGTTGTAAATTGCAGTCTGCACGAGGCTGAATCTGTCAAGATCGTTGAGCACGCGCATGTCGAAGGGTGTTGTGATCGTGCCCTCCTCCATATAGCCGCGAACGTGGATGTTTTTGTTGTGGCGGCGATAGGTCAGCTCGTGAATGAGTGAGGGATAGCCGTGGAAGGCAAAAACGATGGGTTTATCCGTTGTGAACAGCGCGTCATATTCACTCTGTGCGAGACCGTGCGGGTGCTGGTCGTGAGCCTGCAGGCGCATGAGGTCAACGACGTTGATGACGCGAATCTTGAGCTCCGGAAACGCGCCGCGCAGTATCGTGACAGCGGCGAGAGTTTCAAGTGTCGGCGTGTCGCCGCAGCAGG
>CAZHUG010000011.1:46604-47138 GCA_964535405.1 uncultured Oscillospiraceae bacterium
CGTAAAGCACTGCACTCAGGGAATAGGTATCCGGCTCCTCACCCTCGTCGGTGCTTGCCCACTGCCAGATACCTATTCCCTGAGTGCAGTGCTTTACGGCCTGATCCATGGTGAGCCACTGAGGGCGGCCATGCTTGGAGGCAACGATGACGTTGACATAGTTGCGGCTGCGTATGCAGTGGTCAAAGCAGCTGAGCAGGCAGTTGGCATCCGGGGGCAGATACATGCGCACGACATCTGCCTTTTTGTTGGAGACATGATCCAGGAACCCGGGATCCTGATGCGTGAAGCCGTTGTGATCCTGCTGCCAGACGTTGGAGGCGAGCACATAATTTAGTGAGGCAATATCCGCGCGCCAGGGCAGCTGCGCGCAGACCTTGAGCCATTTTGCGTGCTGACTGAACATCGAGTCTACGATGCGGATAAATGCCTCGTAGCTGTTGAAGAAGCCGTGGCGGCCGGTGAGCAGATAGCCCTCGAGCATACCCTCGCAGACGTGCTCGGAGAGCATGGAGTCCATCACCATGCCGCCGG
>CAZHUG010000012.1:0-46617 GCA_964535405.1 uncultured Oscillospiraceae bacterium
ACGCCGCCGTAATACTTATATGGCATGAGCATCACCTCTCCTTTGACTCTGTTATTTTAGCACAATGGTCATTTTCTGTCCAGCGAAAATGACGACAATACACCATATTTCCATATTTATAAATTAACAATCTCGCGAAATGATTAACAAACGCAGGGATAATGGCATTTACTTGTAATTATCATTCTTTTCGCTATTTTCCCAGTATTTAGGCTTGCACCCTTTGCATAATGAAGAAATTTCGGCTTTTTACTTTCTGGATTTTTTGCTTTCTGAGGACGGTGTTGAACTCCCTCTGCGGCGCAAAAACCAAATTTATGTACACAAATTTTATGTAATATGTTACTATGTTTAGTATGTAGTGTATGGGGGTGTAGCTTTGACATATAACAAGCTTGGTGCACGCAAATGGCTGTCACTTGTCCTTGTGGGACTTGTCGGTCAATTTGCCTGGACCATTGAGAACATGTACTTAAACGTCTACCTTTACAACACGATTTCCACCGATCCTGATTATATTGCCGCAATGGTCGCCTGGAGCGCCGCGGCGGCAACGCTGACAACTCTGCTCATGGGCGCACTTTCGGACCGGCTTGGAAAGCGCAGAGTATTCATCGGCGCGGGCTATATTCTATGGGGTCTGTCAACCGCCGCCTTCGGCTTCGTGACTGTCGAAAACGCCGGACGGCTCTTTCCCGCCGCGAGCGCAACAGCGGCAGCGGCAGTCATGATAATTGTCCTCGACTGCGTCATGACCTTCTTCGGCTCCACCGCCAACGACGCCGCCTTCAACGCCTGGGTAACCGACACAACTGACACGACAAACCGCGGCAGAGCAGAATCCCTGCTCGCGACACTGCCGCTTATATCCATGCTTGTCATATTTGGCGCTTTTGACGGGCTGACCCAGCAAGGCCGCTGGCAGGAGTTTTTTACCATCTTCGGCATCGCGGTCACCGCCACGGGCATTGTCTGCCTGTTTTTAGTCAGGGACGTGCCGGGGCTGAAGCCAAAGCGCGACAATTATTTTGAAAATCTCATACACGGCCTGCGTCCGTCGGTGGTTCGCGAGAACCCGGGGCTCTACCTCACGCTGTGCGCCTTTGCAATCTTTTCCATCGCCGTGCAGGTCTTTTTCCCCTACCTAATAATCTATATTCAAAATTATCTCGGAATCACAGATTACGCCATCGTTCTGGGCATCGTTCTCATCTTCGCGTCTGTTGTGAGCATTCTCTCGGGAAAGCTCATTGACAGAGTCGGAAAGCTGCACTTTGTCATCCCTGCCGCCGCAGTTATGTTTGTCGGCCTGCTTGGCATGTACTTTGCACGCGGCCCGGTCTTTGTAATCATCGCCGGCTGTGTCATGATGAGCGGATATATGCTCGTCACCGCCGCCCTGTCCGGAAAGGTGCGCGATCTGACTCCGCCTGACAAGGCGGGACATTTTCAGGGCATCAGGATGCTCTTTGCGGTTCTGCTGCCTATGATAATCGGCCCTGCAATAGGTGCAGCTGTCATAAAGGGCAGCGACAGTACCTATATCGAGCTCGGCATCGTGAAGTCCGTGCCCACACCCACGATATTTTTGGCCTCGGCTATTGTTTTGCTGCTAGTTCTTATACCAGTATATTGTCTCAAACGGAGGGATAAGCTACATGTTGACTGAATGGGGCGAAAGCCTTGACCGGGAGCAGCCGCTTCCAGAATATCCGCGACCGCAAATGGTTCGGGATAGCTATTTAAATCTAAATGGTACATGGGAATATGCCATAACGCGCTCTGGGGTTCCGCCGGAGCAGTTCGAGGGCGAGATAACGGTTCCGTTCTCACCCGAGACTGTTCTATCCGGTGTCGGGCGTAGCCTGCAGCAAAATGAATATCTGTGGTACCGCCGCAGCCTCAATTTGCCCGAAGGCTTCAATCGCGGGCGCGTTCTGTTGCACTTCGGCGCCGTCGACCAGTGCGCAAGCGTCTGGGTAAACGGCTATGAGGCAGTCTCGCACGTCGGCGGATATCTGCCCTTCTCCGCCGATATAACAGAGTTGCTGGGGCAGACTAACACAATCCTCGTGCGCGTTTGTGACGACACGGACAAATCCTATCACACACGCGGCAAGCAGAAAACCAAGTCCGGCGGCATCTGGTACACGCCGCAGAGCGGCATCTGGCAGACCGTCTGGTGCGAATCGGTACCCGAAAATTATATTAGCAGCATTTTCATAACGCCGCACCTCGACGACAAAACGGTTGAGCTGTTTGTCGACGGCGAAGGCGAGTTTACAGTCACGCTCGAGGGTATCGAGCGCAGCTTCCCTGCCGGCGAGCCCGCGGTTCTGCCCATCTCGGAGCTTCGCCCCTGGTCGCCCGGCGATCCCTATCTCTATGACCTGGCGATCACACTCGGGGACGACAAAATTAAAAGTTATTTTGCTATGCGCAAGTTTTCTGTTGAGGCCGACAGGTTCGGAGCAAAGCGACTGTTTCTAAACGGTAAGCCCATTTTCCACAACGGCGTTCTCGATCAGGGCTACTGGCCTGACGGACTGTACACCGCCCCCACGGACGAGGCTCTGGCTTTCGACGTTGAAGTCGCCAAGGCGATGGGCTTCAACATGATAAGAAAGCACATCAAGGTCGAGCCCTTGCGCTGGTACTACCACTGCGACAGGCTTGGCATTCTGGTCTGGCAGGACATGCCCAACGGAGGCGGCTCATACTCACCGCTCACCGTCAGCGCGCCACTGCTGACAGGCCGGCATATTAAGGACGACAGATACTCCGCCTTCGGTCGAAAGATCGAGGCCGGCCGCGAGGAATTCACGGCCGAGCTGCGGGAGATGGTGACACATCTGTATAACTGCCCCTGCATCGCGATGTGGGTGCCCTTCAACGAGGGCTGGGGACAGTTTGACGCAGCTGCAAATGTCGCCGCCATTCTGGAAATTGACGAGACACGCACGATTGACCACGCCAGCGGCTGGCACGATCAGGGCATCGGCGATTTCAGGAGCCTGCACGTCTATTTTGACGAATACCGCCACAGCCAGGATAAGCTGGGGCGCTGTGTCATACTCTCCGAGTTTGGCGGCTATACCTGCCGCATTGAAGGTCACGCGCACCCCGGCAAAACCTTCGGATACAAGAAGTTTGGCACTCCCGCGCAGCTGCGCTCGGGGCTCATGCTGCTCTATGACGGGCAAATTCGTCCCGCCCAGAAGCAGGGCCTGTCCGCGACTGTCTACACCCAGCTTACCGACGTCGAGGAGGAGCAAAACGGACTGATTACCTACGACCGGCGGGTGATTAAAATAGCACCCGATGTCGTTGAGCGCACCATCAGGATGCCACAATTAAAGTGAGGAAATAATCAGATGCCTTTCACAGAAGAAACACTCGACTTTCTAATTTTAAACTACCTGACAGACTCCCGCGAGTGGTTTCACGAGCACAGGAGCGAATATGAGAAACTGGTTGTGGAGCCGCTGGCAGATCTCGTGATAGAATTGTCTCCCACCATCGCGAAAATCGACCCCTCGATACCCTGCATACCCAAGATAGGCAAATGTATCTCCCGCATCTGGCGGGACACACGGCGCGGCCCCGACCTGCCCATCTATCGCGACGTGATGTGGATAAATTTTATCCGCAACAAGCAGGATATGCTGCCCAGCTTCTGGTTTGAGTTCTCACCCCGGAGACTGCGCTGGGGCTGCGGCTGGTATTATACAGACCCCGCCGTCATGCAGACCGCGCGCGAGCTTATTCTCCGGGATGATCCGGCATGGAAGAAGGCACGAGCCGCCTATAAGAAGCTAAAGGGTTTTAAGCTCGAGGACACGCGCTATAAGCGCAACAGATATCCGGACGCTTCGGAAGAACTCCAGCTCTGGCTCAACCAGCGCAGCCTCTGTCTCACCCATGAGCACGGCGACATTGACCTGCTGTTCTCGCCCCTGCTCGCCAAGAACATTGCAGAAGCCTTTATTGCACTGAAACCCTTATACGAGTTTTTCATGAAGGCCGTTTCCGCGACAGGCGGCGGCAAGGGCTGATAAACCGGCAAGCGAGCTTTACAGAGGGGGTATAATCTCCCACTCAATAAACTAACCGGGCTTCCGTTAAACGCGGAAGCCCGGTTAGTTTTTATGTCGTTTGCGGTTCCGAGCCCTGCCCGGTCTCATCAGTCTTCTCCACAGGCTCATAGACCGCGCGCACCTGCCCTCTGTTGCGCCAGATTGTGAGCCAGCAGAACAAAAGTGAGGCAGCAGCGCAGACTGTCATGCACAGACGATAGTCTAGCACCTCACCAAGCGCACCCACCAAAAGGCCCAAAACGCTGCATGCCCCCATAATCAGCATGGATTCAAAGGCGTTTATGCGCGAGCGGAGCTCATCCGGTATGTAGGTCTGCACAGCCGCCTGCCGCATCGTGGCACTATTGGTGCCGAGAAATCCGCAAATCCCGCGATTGACAAGCATCAGCGGATACGGGAGCCAAAGCAGGAGCATATCCATTGTCTCATAGATATTGTAGACCATGAACGCAAAGGAAAACCTCTTCTTTTTCGGGATTTCAATGCGATATTGAACCGCGCCGCCAAGGCTCCGCCCCAGAAACTCCGCGACAGAGAAAAACGCGTATCTTCCTATGCCAAGGCCGGGCATCGTACGAAACATCGCGACCAGAAGAGGCGAATATCCCGCGGCGATTCCGTTGGTTGCCGCCATGTAGTAAAAAATGCTGCGTATGCCCTTTTCCTGCTTCATATAGCCCACAGCTTCCTTGATATCGCTCCACCAGACGCCAAATGAAAAGCCGGATTCATCCATGCGTTTTTCTTCCTTGATGCGAATCTGGCTCTCTACCATTGCCGCGGCAATAGATAGTCCACCCTGGATGAGAAGCAGCTTTGCAACGCCGAGACTGACGATCAAGGTCGCGGATATCGGCATCATGAGCACCTTGAGCACAGGATAGAGTGAGGCCGATACCGCATAGCCCTTCTGCTCCATGCCCTCCGGTATCAGCTTCGGATACATGCTCGTATATGCCAGCTCGTCAAACGAGGAAATGCTGGCGAGCACCAGCGAGAAGGCAAGGTAGCCTACATACGAAAACTCCATGTTCATGAGATATATGCCTGCAAGCGCATATAGAACGCCGTTTATTATGTCTCCGCAGACGAGGAAGGGCTTGCGCGGCAACCTATCCATCCACGGCGCCGCAATGAGCGGTATGATAAAGTATGGAATCATTTGAATTGCCAGAACAAGCGCCGAGGCGAGTGTGCTCTGCGTCTCATCGAAAACCAGAATCGACAGCGCGAAGCTGCTCGCGATTCCGCCGATTGCTCCGAGCGTGCTCGCAACGGTCACAAGCGTAAAGTTTCTTTGCCAGAGTGTCTTTTTCATTTTTTCACCTCATGACGAAATTGTACCACTAAGCTTAAGAGAATAAAACCCGCATGTTATGAGAAATGTTCTCATAACATGCGGGTTTAACGGCACTATTTATCGTATCAGAGGAAAATTTCGCAGAAGCTCATACGCCTGCTTGTACTGTCGCGAGGCTGTATACCATTCCAGCACCCATGGTATGTGGAAGTTTGCATAGCCTATTGGCAGCTTTTCGCGTACCTCGGCAAAACAGCCGAGCAGAAGTCTGCCGTACTCCCCGTCCTGTAGATACCCGGGATGCTCCAGGCGATAGCGCACCGGCTCACACATGCGCAGTTCGAGCTCTTCACTAAAACCCTCTGCCGCTCCCGTGCGTTCAAGTGCATGGAGTGCCTCCTCCCGCTTTCCGAGCTTTTCACAGCAAATGGCAAGCTTGTGCAGTGAGCTTATAGAATGCTCCTCGAGCTTGGAGAAATACTCATATGGCTGCTCGTACTGCCCGACCTCCATTGCTGTCGAGGATGTATTATAGCGGACAGTGAAGAGTATCTCCTCATCCCCCAGCGCAGTCGCAATCCGCTCGGCAACAGCATAATGCTCGCGCATTCTTGCAAAATCCAGCAAGTTAGAGTAGCAGTTGCCCATATAAAGGCGGCACATCATCATGCTGCGAATCTGTCCGTCCTCTGACGACAAATCGTAGCTCGCACGCAGATACTCCATGGCAACTGCATTTTCCCCGCGTTCATATGCCGCACAGCCGATTAAAAAATACATGTGGGCACAGGGATACAGGCGCAGCGCATCATCGTAGCGCCCTTGCAGCACACGCTGTAGCGCGAGCTGACGCTCGTCCAGATACGGCTCAAACTCCGCCTCAATCGGTTCAGACACGTCCTGCATGAGTCTTTGCATAAGCATAAAGTCCAATGCGCAGGGCCCGTTCTGCAAGCGCTCTTTCTGCTGCTCAAACTCGTTTTTTATTTCAGTAATGACGTCCATACTCTGGTTTGAAAAAAACGCTTCATAGAACCGCTCCGCCAGATTGCGAGCTGCATTTTCCTCATCGTCGTACCACTTTATCTCCATGCGCTCAAACAGCAGCGCTATAATTTCTCCGCCTGCCTCCACCTTGCCCTGCTCGATCTTTGAGAGGTAGGACACCGCGCAGATACCGCGGCACAGCCCCTCCTGACTCCAGTCACGGCGCAGCCGCTCCTTGCGGATGAGAAATCCCAGAAATTTTGAGTTCATGCCCCCACCCTCTCTCTGCACAACATGATATCAGCCAAAACTTCCGCGCACAAGTACCAAAAAAAGTTTTGTCGCCGCGGCATCGTTCAAGTGCCGCGGCGACAAAAGCTCTATTTTGCATACATAAGTCCGACAATGTAATTTGATAAGCGCCGCGGCAGGAGCTTTGCCGCCATTGCTGCCGCCTTGTAGCTCACACCCAGAGATACAAGCGGCTTCGACCGCGGTTTTAGCGCCACCTTCGCGATAAAAGCACCGGCGGACTTCGGCGACATGCCGTTTGTCTCGTCGCGCTCCATGACCGCCACAGAGCGCGAGATACGTCCGCTGTACACATCGTCACCTGCCTCGGACTTTTGCCGCGCAGCGGTGAAGCCGGAGGCAATGTCCCCGGGCATGACAGCGCAGGCGCTTATGCCAAAGGGACGAATTTCGTTTTGCAGGGCGAGGACGTATGCGTTGATAGCCGATTTAGATACCGAATACCAGAGCTGAAAGGGGATGGGAAGTATCCCGGCAATCGAGCTCAAACACACTATGCGTCCCCGGCCCTGCTCCCTCATGGCGGGTAATACGGCGCGTATGGTATTGTCCATCCCGAACAGGTTCAGTTCGAGCTGGGCATGGGCGTCGCGGGAGGAGGTGAACTCCGCCGCACCAGAAATACCAAAACCCGCGTTGCAAACAAGAATATCAATTTTTCCCTCGCGAGAGAGAAGCTCCGCGACAGCCGAGCGCACATTGTCCTCGTCCGTCACGTCGGCGCTGATATGTATTATCTCATCATCTTCACGCTCTCTGCGCGAAAACTCATAAACTATGCAGCCTTCGGCATGCAAAGCCAGCGCCGTACAGCGTCCTATTCCACCACTGCCGCCTGTCACCAATGCTACTTTTTTCATATCAGCCACCCAGTACAGCGGCGACGATCTCAATAGCCTCGTCTAGCAGCGCCTCTGTGTGAGACGCCATGTAGCTTGTCCTGAGCAGGCACTCAGTAGGAGCCGTCGCAGGAGGCAGAACGGGATTCACATATACACCGGCTTCATACAGTTCCTTGGCCTTCACAAGTGTGTTTTCAATCGACCAGGTGAATATCGGAATGATGGGCGTGTCCGACTCGCGAATCGCCAGACCCCTGGCCTTATAGCCCGCTCTTGCATATGCCGCCAGAGACATGAGACGCTTCGGCAGCTCTGGATGCGCCTCAAGGTGCCTGAGTGCCGCCAGCGCGCTCGCACAGCAGGCCGGGGGTATGGATGCCGAGAAAATAAACGGTCTGGAATTATGCCGTACATAGTCGCAGACGGCCTCTGATGCCGCCATGTATCCGCCCAGTGAGGCGAGTGACTTTGAGAAAGTGCCCATTATTATATCAACCTCGTCCTCAAGTCCGAAGTAGCTCGCAGTTCCTCTGCCGCCCTCGCCTATCACGCCGAGGCCGTGTGCATCGTCAACCATCACGCGCGCGCCGTATTTTTTCGCCAGAGCCACGATCTCGGGCAGCTTTGCGATATCACCGCCCATGGAGAACACGCCGTCCGTGATGATGAGAATACCGGCAGTCTCCGGAACCTGCTTGAGCTTTGCCTCCAGATCTTCCATATCCGAATGACGAAAACGCAGCATCTTTCCAAAGGAAAGACGGCAGCCGTCATAGATGCTGGCGTGGTTCTCTCTGTCGCAGATGACGTAGTCGCTGCGTCCCACAATGGCGCTTATGATGCCGAGGTTTGATTGAAAGCCGGTGGAGAAGGTCACGGCGCCCTGCTTATGTACAAATGCGGCAAGCTCTGCCTCGAGCTCGAGGTGCATTTCAATCGTCCCGTTCAAAAAACGTGAGCCCGAGCAGCCTGAACCATATTTCTCATAGGCGTGTATACCCGCTTCGACAACACTGGGCTCGGTTGTCAAACCAAGGTAATTATTTGAGCCGAGCATAATCCTGCGCCTGCCCTCCATGATGACCTCAACATCCTGACGGGATTCAAGCGCATGAAAATATGGGTATATTCCCTTTTCACGGATTTCATTGGCCTGAGTATATTCGAAGCACTTTGTAAGTATGTCCATTTCGTCCCCCGATACTTTAGAAATTTTATTTAAATTTTTGGAATCATTATATTCCCAACAGGCCAGCATGTCAAGCTAATCCGCCCTGAACCGAAGTCCAGGGCGGATTGCTTTTAATATAGATCAGGGTTTCCCGACACGCAAAAGTAGGTGCTGCCGTATACGCTGTCTTTCAGCTCAAGAAACACGCTGCTTCCCTGTGTTCCGCCAGACTGAAAGACCACCGATGGCTCATCGAGGACGCGCTCACCGCGCAGCAGGTGGCAGGCACTGACCACACACCAGCGGTATGGCGTCAGTATTTCAAAATACCCCTCGTCGGCTGCGGAATACTGACCGGGTTGGTAGACGCACCCTTCCAGGGTATCTGGAAATTCCGGTGAGGCAAGCCGGTTTAGCACAACCTCACCCACTGCCATTCTCCACACCTCCGGCAGCCAGGCACTGCCTGCCTCCGTGTGGATCAGCCTGCTCAGCAGGAGCAGGTCTTTATACTCAAACTTTGGTTCGTCAAGCTCAAGAGCTTCTATCTTCTCGTTACGGCAAGACTGGGCGAGCATCCCCGCATCGTCATCGCCGGATATCGCCGCTTCTATCATTGCCTCGCTATAGTCAACATAGGGATCGAAGTCCGCATGTGCTGGGACTTTCAGGATCAAAAGCAGGGCAAAAGCAGCTGAAAAAGATATTACGCTTTTCAAAGAGCCGAGCCTCCTTTCAAGGTTCGGCTATTATAAGCCCCGGTCTTACGCATATCCTGTCATAAAGTGCGAAGGCAAAATTTTACTGGAAATCAGCTCCCCCTAAGCGTGAACTCAATATCCACTACTATTGACGGGGCGGAGTCCTCATAAAGACTCAGCAACAAGTTGTAACGAAGCTGATCACTGTCGCTGGTTGCGCTCGTCACCATGTTGTTAACGGCATTCCACGTTTCTACCTGCTCATCCTCGTCTGTGTACACAAGCCTGTTTTCCTTTTGATCCTTAGATCTTGAATACACGAGTTCATATTGCTTCTCGTCAATTATATCCAGAGACTTTAAGTCCATCCCAATATAAGCCCCCCAGGCCTGCCAGATAGCATTCCTGTAGGCATTGACAATCGCGCCATAATAGTTTTCATGATTTCTCTCACAGCTGCTGCTCGTGTAAACATGATAAATCTCACCGGTATCCAAATCCATTTGGATTATAAACCAGTTTTTCCAGTCCCCTGCCCATTCGCGGTAGTACTCCATGACATTGATGCTGTGTCCATACTCGTCAGTCAGGGAAAAGAGGTTTGTTCCGGTCGAGACGAGCGTCTCGGCATAGCTGGTGTCTGCGACCAAGCCTGATATCACGGTATCCATAACCTCGCGGCAGGCCTGTTGCTTGCCGGCATCTACCGCCGACGAGTCAAGCTCCGTCCGCTCCAGCTCACCTGCCACACCGCGGCTGTACATATTCGCGCGGTAGTCCACATCGAAATCCGGTGCCGGCGTAGGATACACCTCATTACCCGGCATAAAGAACGCCGGGAGTACTGCGCATATGATAAGCACCACAAGGGTTATAAACGCGGGAAACATCTGCTTTCTTTTCACTGCCGCACAGCCCCCTTAAGAAAGATGCGCACAGTTGTGCCCTGTGTCTCCACGCTCTCATACTGGAGGTCTGTACCATGCAGATCTGCGATTCTATGGCAGAGCGCAAGACCCAGTCCCGCTCCGTTTTGCGAGCGCGAGCGGCTCTTGTCAATCATATAAAACGGCTCTGTAATCTTCGAAATATCATCCTTGCGCATACCCCTTCCGTGATCCTTGACGTAGAAGGCATATCCACCGTCCTCGTTCTTTCCGTAGAATTCCACAGTCTGTCCCTTGCGGCTGGCCTTGCGCGCATTGTCGATGAGGTTAATCATCAGCGTCTTAAACAGGTCGGGCTCAACCTCAACCTCGCCCGGCTCCCAGCGCATCTCAAGGCTCATTCCGTCAGCTGCGAGCGAGGGCACTGTGACCGCTGCCACCTCACGAATAAAATACGGCGCATCAAAGCGCTTCAGCTCCACGCCCTGCTTGCCGGCGACTATGATGTCCATGAGCTTCAGAGACAGAGCCTCAAGGCGCTTTCCCTCCGAGAAAATATAGCCCGCGGCGGTGAAGCGGTTTTTAGGTGTCATGTCCATCGAGCGGATCATATCCGCGTATCCGATTATGGCAGTCAGCGGAGTCTTAAGCTCATGCGCGAAGCTTGCGATAAACTCCTCGCGGCGATCCGCCGCATCCTCCAAGTTTTTGTTCTCAGCCTCAAGCTCATTGTTCCTGGCAAGGCTCCTGTCAAGCTCGCGCCGCTCTCCCGCTCCCTTCTGCCAGAAGGCGAACGTAATCAGGCCTCCGCCTCCAAAAGACGCAAGCAGCATGAACAGTATGTATATGCCGTAGTTTATGTCAATGGCATTTGCTAACGCAATGCAGGCGCCAACACAGCAGCTGAGCGCGATGGTGCAGACCGCGACCATGAAAAAATGCAGTGGGAAGCGATCTGCCTTAGTCTTAGATCTCAAGCCTGTATCCCACCTTGTAAATAGCCTTTATTTTTCCCTCCCAGTGCAGTTTTTTGCGCAGTCGCTGCACGTGGAGGTCAACCGTCCGGGAATCGCCCATATAGTCATTCTCCCAGACCCTCTCATAAATAGTCTCTCTAAACAGGGCGATGTTTCGGTTCCTGGCGAAGAGCAGCAGCAGTTCAAACTCCTTCATGGTAAGCTGAATCTCCCTGCTGCCGCGCATTACAGAGCGTGATCTTGTATCAATTTTGATATCACCCAAAACTATCTCAGTCTGGGTCTTTCCCGCCCTGCGCAGGACAGCCTCAACCCTTGCGAGCAGCTCCACAATCTCGAACGGTTTGACCAGGTAGTCGTCCGCGCCCAGGCGCAGTCCCTTAACCTTGTCCTCCATCGTTCCCTTAGCGGTCAGGAAAATGACCGGCATCTCAAGCGGCTTTATGTAGTCAAGCAGCTCGTAGCCGTTTATCTCCGGCAGCATAATGTCGAGCAGGACCAGATCAAAGCGCTCATGTTCAATAATATTAGCTGCCTCAAGCCCGTCATAGGCGGAGACGCAGGAGTATCCGGCCTCCAGCAGATTCATCTGTATGAGGTCGTTTATAGGTTTTTCATCTTCAACAATCAATATACGCAACACTGACAAGCACCCCCTCAGCTGCTGATATTCTAACACGCTTGCATCTATTTTGCATCATTTTCGTGCATTCTGGCGAAATGTAAAAAATAGAAGCGAATAATGCTTGATTTTGCACTCTAACACGGCAGTGAGTAGTTAAAAACGGCCCGCCGCAAGGCGAGCCGTTTGCTTCGACTATAAAATTGCTCATTTAAAGCTGCTCAAGAAGGAAATGCGCCATGCTCTCCATAGCGGCGGAGGCCTTTTTGGATGGGAACATCTGGAAAACGTGCCACATATCCTCCCAAACCTCAAATCTGCAGTTCACACCAGCCGCCTTCATGCGCTCACAGAGCGTCTGCGCGTCAGAATAGAGTATCTCGTGCGAACCGACCTGGACCAGCGCCGGCGGAAAGCCCGTGAAGTCACCATTGATTGGCGACAGCATCGGATCAGACGGATCATTATCTCCGGCGTAGGCACGGCGGACGGCTTCAATGTAGTCCATGGTCAGCATCGGATCAATCTCCGCACGCTCGGTATACGAGGCCCCCGAGGCGGTCACATCCGTCCACGGCGACATTAGGAGCAGTGCTCCCGGGAGCATACGCCCCTCGGCCTTTAGCTTTAAGCAGAGCACAAGCGCCATGTTTCCGCCTGCGGAATCACCCGCCAGGATGACGTCCCGCGCTCCATAGCCCAGCTGCATCAGGTAGATCCATGCCATGAGCGCATCTTCCAGCGCGGCAGGGTATGGAAACTCCGGCGCCAAACGGTATTCAAACGTCAGAACATCGAGACCTGTCGCCTTGGTGAGCTTGGAGGCAAGCACCTTGGAATAGCCAAGATTCCCGCTGGTATATCCACCACCGTGGCAATACAGGATTGCGCGGCGGCGCTTGTGCGGCCGTTCAAGTCTCATCCATGCCGAGGGCATGCCATTTATCTCAAAGGTTTCCCACTTCATGCCCGCCATCGGGGCGGCAAGATTGCCCAGAATCTCCTGGCTCCGGCGCTGTTTATCGAGCTCCTCCGGTGTGAGTTCCTCCGGTATTGTAACACTGTGCAGGGCCTTCAGCACCCGCATAGCCGGGTCAAGACGCAGCGTATCGGTGCCCCTTCCCAGCTTATATTTTTTGCGTTTCTTTTCCATAACCCGCTCCTTCCATTGCTTCTGTCAGTATATCACGGTCAGATGGGAAATGGTATCAAAATACTATGCGTTTATTGTGGCAACAATAGAATCATAAACTGCATCCTGATCGGCGCACATGACCAGGATGATGCTGCCATCCTCAAGCTCCTCTAGACGGGCGTTGCTTGCAATAGTATACTGGTCTACAAGGTAGTTCTGGAAGCTCATCTTCTGATTGTCGATAAAGCTCTGCAGTCCGGTCTTCACGGTATCCGCCTTGCCCTCCGCGGGCATAACAACGGCGATGCCATAGGCCCTTATATTGATGAGTGATATGCTTATCGCAAAGGCATCAGCATCCTCCTTGCTAAAGCCGAGCATCTCTAAGGTCATGGCGTTAACTTCGTCGGCACTGGTGGAAACTTTGTTACTCTCATTATCGGCATCAGTGCGCGCATCCTCAATGGCTTGCTTATAGAGTGTCTCGCGCTCTTCGTTTGTCAGCTGCGGGGTCTTGTCGCCCGTGCCGCCGCAAGCGGACAGTGTGAGCATAATGCAAAGTACAAGCGGTAAAAATCGTTTCATTTTTTGGTTTTCTCCTTTGGTTTTATAACATACAGCCTTGCGCTGTCTTATTATGACCATATTTATTGAAAAAGGTTCCCAAAAATAGTTTTGAATGATAAAATGTATATTTGGAGACAGCGGCTATAAAAGTCAAGAGGGAGCTTAGTGAATTTGGGATATCCCTCTACCAGGGAATGATTCCCGCGCTTGCCACTGGCTGTCGGGGATTGGCAACACCACGAGCAGAGCAAGAGCGCAAAACGCCGCTTTATTCCTGTGAGAGCCCATTATCCCACGCGGCTTGTGGGATGGCAAGGTTTTCTATGATATCATGGTTTTAAAATACCGTAACTTTGTTATACGAGGAGGTGCTTACTTGAAGCCAAGCAAAACGCCGTGGTACAAAATGGATAATTCGAGCTTTATGTATTCCGCGATACAGCGCGAGAAATATTCCGCAATATACCGCTACTCCGCTATGATGGCCCAGGACGTGGATCCCGCCGCGCTGCAGCGGGCGATAGACAGAACCATGCCGCGCTTTCCCGGCTTTTCCGTGCGCATAAAAAGCGGATTTTTCTGGCATTATTTTGAACCCAACCGCGCGCCCGGCCCATTTATTTCTCAGGATATGGCTGATCCCTGCCAGCCTGTGCGCTTTAAAGAGGACAATGGCTGGCTGCTGCGCTTCTACTGCTATGGGCGCCGCATCTCGCTGGAGGTCTTTCACGGGATAGCCGACGGAGCCGGTTCAATTGTTTTTTTCCGCACCCTGCTGGCAGAATACCTGCGTCAATGCGGCTATTTCATTCCCGTATCCCACGGAATTTTGGACCTTGACGAAAATCCAAAACCTGAGGAGATTGAAGACGCATATCTGCGCCACGCAGGACCCATCAGCCGGGCGTTTCCAATTATAAATCGCGCCTACCAAAACAAAGGCACGCCGGAGCCTTTTTACACCTTCCGGGTCACCATGGGCTTTGTCCCGCTGGACAAGCTCAAGGAGCGCGCGCGCTCCTACCGCGTCTCAATAACCGAGTATCTCGCTGCAATCTTGATGAAGATTTTGCTCGACAAGCAGCATAGCGAGCATCCTACACGCGAGAAGCCCATCACCCTCGGAGTCCCCGTAAATCTGCGCGCCTTCTTCCCTTCTGCCACACTGCGTAATTTTATTATTAATATGCAGCCTTCAGTCGACGCCTCACTTGGCGATCACAGTCTTGAGCAAATAATTAAAATTGTTCACCACTATATGCGCCTGTACACAACACCACAGATACTTAGAGCTGCGCTGACAAGAGGCGTCAGACTTCAATACAGTCCTGTGCTCCAACTCGTACCAAGCGCAATAAAAAATCCGGTTATGTCCGTCAGCTATAAAAGCAAGGGTGTTCAGCCCTACTCGGCAATATTTACAAACCCCGGCTCATTTGATGTTCCCGACGAGATGCGCCCCCATATTAAGCACATAGAGGCCATGCTCGGACAAGCCACGGTTGCGCGGCCGCACGTCGCCGCCGTAAGCTACGGCAACATCATGGAAATCACCTTCTCCGGTACGCAGAAGCAAACCGACCTGGAACGGGATTTTTTCCGTTTTCTCGTAAAAGAGGGTGTTCCTGTACGCATCGAAAGCAATCGTCAGTAATGGAGGTGAAATAATGTCATACTGCGTAAACTGCGGTGTAGAGCTCGGCGAAAGCCTCAAGAGCTGCCCGCTCTGTCAAACAGATGTAATTAATCCCGCAAGTCCATACGACAATAGTCTCCCCAGCTTTTTCCCCACAAGGCGCGAGGAGGTTGGGCCTGTATCCAAGCGCGAAGCCGCGTTGCTTCTCACCGCGATGCTTGCCTCCGTTGCGCTCTGCTGCGGAGTACTCAACCTGTTTTTTTATTCTGACACATGGTGGTCATTTTTCATCGCCGGCGCGGCCTTCATGTTCTGGATTTGGTTCGTGCCGCCGCTCATCATACGCAACATGCCGATCTGGCCGCGGCTCTTCCTCGACGTTTGCGCCGTCGGCATATATGTCCTTTTAATCGCGCTGGCTGTGGACGGCATGGACTGGTATCTGGGGCTTATCCTGCCCATCATAATCTGCGCCGCGATCATAATGCCGGTCTTAATCTGGATGCTGCGCAGGCGTCAATTTTCAATTCTCACCTCTGCAGTATTTGTTTTGATGAGTATTGCAATTTTCGCAATCAGCACGGAGCTTATCTGCGATCTCTACTTCTCGGAGACCTGGTCGCTTGGCTGGTCACTGGTCATACTGGCCTCCTGCACCGGACTTTCAATTCCGCTCATAGTCGTCCGTAGACTTCCCGCCCTGCGCGAAGAGGTGCGGCGGCGCTTCCATCTGTAAACGTTCTTAATATCCATAGATACTCACCCCCGCTGCCTGGAATTGGCAGTGGGGGTGAGTATTTGCAGCTAAATTGTCTCTGATACGGTTTTTTACTCAAAATCTGGGAAAAATAGCTTTGAGGTGATAATATGAAAGACAACGAACTTTTACAATTTCTCTATAAGACCGCAGATATGGGTATTCAGGGTTTACAGGACGTGAAGCCCCAGATTCAAGAGGATGAACTGCGCAGCGCGATTGAGCGCCAAATGTCTGAGTACGTCGGCATCGCTAAGACCAGCTCGGATATGCTCAAGCGCCAGGGACTCGACCCAAAGGGCCCCGGACTCGGAGCCCGCATATCCTCAGAAATCATGGCCACCGCGAAGACCATCGCCGATCCCTCTGCATCCAAAATAGCAGAGATGGTGATTCAGGGCAGCACCATGGGTGTAACCAAGTGCACAAAGCACTTAAATGACTACTCCGGAAACGACCGAAGCGTCCGCTCGCTTGCCGAAAAACTCATTAAAACCGAGCAGGCAAACATTGAGCAGATGAAGCGCTGGCTGTGAGGCCAACAAAAGAGACGGACGGCATTTGCCGTCCGTCTTTGCTATTATAATTATTTCAGTGCAATCTCCGCCATGGCGGAGTATGCCTCGGCCAGTGCATTGATGTCCAGACCCAATGTCACGCTGTCAAAGCCCTGCGCAAAATAGCCCGCAGCCTTTACAGCAGCACCGGTGAACATGATGCACAGCTTGCCCGCGTCTGCACAGGCACGTCTCACCCGCTCCACCGCCGCGATATGTAAGGGGTTATCAAACTGCCCCGGTATGCCCATGGATATGGACAGGTCAAACGGCCCCACAAATATGCCGTCTACCCCTTCCATCGCCACGATTTCCTCGATATTTTCAAGGCACCCGACAGTCTCGCACTGCGGAATGAGCAGGGTGTTCGTGTTTGCGCTCTTCATATATCCGTCCATGCCCCCGGCGTAATCGCCGGAATAGCCCCAGCCGCCGTCACGCGTCGGACAATAGCCTCGCCCGCCAAGGGGCGCAAACTTCGCCCAGCTTATAAGCTGGCGCACCTGCTCGGTAGTCTCAACCTGAGGCACGACAAGACCGCCGGCCCCGGCATCAAGCATCTTGAGCACCGGACTGCGGGAGATTGAATCAATCCGCACAAGCGAGCCCAAACCAACGCCCGAGGCCGTGCTCACAAGTGCCGCGGCACTCTCCGCACAGATGGGGCTGTGCTCCATGTCGATCAATACATAGTCAAGCGGCGTGCGCGCCAGCACTTCAATTGCCGGAGCGCTCATGAGATGGGTGAAGGTGCCCAGGCTCTTTTCGCCTTTTTTAAATTTCTCAAGAACTCTGTTTTGCATGTCAGTCCTCCTTTTTCAAAATGATTCCCAGCTCGTCCAGCTGTGTCTGAGTCACTTCAGAGGGTGCATCCATCATGAGATCCTGCGCATTCTTGTTCATCGGGAAGGGAATGATCTCACGAATGGAGTCCTCGCCTGCCAAGAGCATGACCATTCGGTCAACGCCCGGTGCAATTCCCGCGTGGGGAGGCGCACCATAGGTAAATGCGTTATACATTGCAGGGAACTTTGACTTGACATCGTCTTCGCCAAGACGGACAAGCTCAAAGGCCTTTATCATGATGTCAGGATCATGGTTGCGCACAGCGCCGGAGGACAGCTCCACGCCGTTGCAGACCAGATCGTACTGGAAGGCGGTTATGCTCTCGGGATCGACCGTCCCCGCCTCTGCCCTTTTGAGTATCTCAAGGCCGCCGTTCGGCATTGAGAACGGGTTGTGGCAGAACTCGAGCAGGCCGGATTCCTCACCCATCTCGTACATGGGGAAATCAACAATCCAGCAGAACTCGTAGGTCTCGCGGTTCATGTGACCCGGAACAGCGGCTCCGAGCATCTTTATGAGAACGCCGGCGGTCTTCTGCGCCACGCTCTTTTTGCCGGAGGACAGACCGACAAAGCAGCCCGGTACAAGACCCAGAGCCTCAACAAGCTCGGCCTTGCGCTCCTGCAGGAACTTCGAAATGCCGCCTACAAGCTCGCCCTTTTCGTCGAGTCTGAACCAATATGCCTTATTTCCGGACTGAACCTCAACATCGGCACAGAGCTTATCAATCAGCTTGCGGCTGCCCTCAAAGCCGCTCACGACAACAGCCTTGACGACGTTGCCCTCGAAGGGTGCGAAGCCGCAGCCGTCCATGAGCTGTGTTACATCAGTCGCCCTGAGGTCAATTCTCAGGTCGGGCTTATCAGAGCCATAGGTTTCCATCGCCTCGGCATAGGGTATCCGCTTGAAGGGTGCGGAGGATGCGCTGCTGTACTTGCCGAACTCGGCGAAAATGGGGGGCAGGACGTCCTCCAGAACCTCGAACACATCGTTCTGGTTCGCGAAAGCCATCTCCATGTCGAGCTGATAAAACTCGCCGGGAGAGCGGTCTGCGCGTGCGTCCTCGTCCCGGAAGCAGGGGGCAATCTGGAAATACTTATCGAAGCCCGCCGCCATGAGCAACTGCTTAAACTGCTGGGGCGCCTGCGGCAGGGCATAGAACTTGCCTCTGTGGTTTCTGGCGGGAACCAGATAGTCACGCGCGCCCTCGGGCGATGACGCGGTCAAAATCGGGGTTGTAATCTCCATGAAGCCGTGCTCAGTCATCGACTGACGCAGGGCTGCGACCACGTTTGCGCGCAGGACCATATTCGCCTTGACCTCGGGATTGCGCAGGTCAAGATAGCGGTATTTGAGTCTTGCCGACTCGTCAGCCTCGCGGCTGCGGTTTATCTGAAAGGGCAGCTCATTGTGTCTGCAGCGTCCGAGAATATCCACGCGCTCCGGTACGATTTCGATATCACCGGTGGGTAGGTTGGGGTTCTTGCTCGCACGCTCACGAACTACTCCCTCTACGCTTATGGTGGACTCACGCGTAATCGCCTTGAATGTTTTGACGAGCTCCTCGTTGTCTGCCACGATCTGCGTCGTACCGTAGAAGTCGCGAACCACGACGAAGGCTAGCGCAGCAGAAACCTCACGCACGTTCTCCATCCAGCCGCATATTTTTACGGTTTTGCCTGCGTCCTCAGCGCGCAGTTGACCGCAGGTATGTGTTCTTGACTGTGTCATTTAGTGACCCTCCTAATAACAGGCGCTTTGCGCTTTTTCTTCACAGCGGCAGCAATTTTTGCTGAAGCTTCCGATATCCAGAGCAGCTCCTGCTGTCCGCTTTGCATGTCCTTGAGGGAAACCTTGCCCTGCGCCTTCTCATCCTCACCCAGAAAGATGACAAACGGCACGCCAAGCTTGTCCGCGTAGTTCATCTTCGCCTTGAACTTCTTCTGCTCAGTATAGAGCTGAACGCGCAGTCCGTCATCTCGCAGCTGCGTTGCGACCGCTATCGCCGCCGCGGGATCATCCGTCATCGGCAGAATGAGCACGTCAGCCGGGGCAGACTCTTCCGAGAGCATGCCCTGCTCCTGAAGCACATAAAACAGCCGCGTCACGCCGATTGAAATCCCGACGCCGGGCAGTTTTTTATCCGTATAGTACCCGGCAAGGTCGTCATAGCGCCCGCCGGAGCATATTGAGCCAATCTCCGGATGGTCGAGCAGTGTCGTCTCATAAACCGTGCCGGTGTAGTAATCGAGTCCGCGAGCAATGGTGAGGTCAATTTCAAAGCAGTCCTCAGGCACGCCAAACTCTGGTAAAAACCTCGCAACGGCGCGGAGCTCGGAAAGACCGGCGTCAAAAACCTCGTTCTTCCCTGTCCATTTTTCGAGGAAAACAAGCTTCTCGGCGCTCGTGCCCTTGAAGCTTATAAACGAGATTATTTCCGCAATCGCGGACGGCACAACACCCTCGGTATCTAAAAGCTCGCGCAGCTTGTCGGGCCCTATCTTCTCGAGCTTGTCCACAGCTCTCATGACGGCGCCTGACTTCTCGCTAAGACCCAGGATTGCGAAAAAACCGTTTAGAACCTTGCGGTTGTTAACTCTTATCTTGAAGCGCTCAAGCCCAAGCGCCGTGAATGTCCTGTAGATAATCGCAGGGATCTCCGCCTCGTTCATGACATCGAGCTTTTCATCGCCGATAATGTCGATATCGGCCTGATAAAACTCACGAAAACGTCCCCGCTGTGCGCGCTCGCCGCGATACACCTTGCCGATCTGGAAACGGCGGAAGGGGAAGGCGAGCCTGGAGTGGTTTGCCGCGACGAATTTCGCCAGCGGCACTGTCAAATCAAAACGCAGGGCAAGATCGTTGTCGCCCTTAGTGAGTCTATAAACCTGTTTTTCTGTTTCTCCGCCGCCTTTTGCCAGCAAAACCTCTGCTGATTCTATGATCGGCGTATCCAGCGGCGCGAAGCCGTAAAGGGAATAGGTCTCACGCAGAACCTGCATGAACCGCTCCATTTTCAGTTGATCGCCCGGCAAAAGCTCCATGAACCCGGACAGGGTTCTTGGCCTGACTCTCTCCACTTATGTTCCTCCTTCGACAGTTCGGCGGCGGGGGCAAGCCCCGCCGCCGAGCGTTCATATTACTACTTTTTCTTGGGATTTACTATATCGCGCCAATCCAAATCGCCCCGGCGCAGACCCTGAATGAGAACCTCAGCCGTCGCGGCGTTTGTCGCCATCGGGATGAGATACTGATCGCAGAGTCGTGCGATCTTATTGACGCTCTCAAATCCGTCCGCATTGGACGGATCGCAGAAGAACACCACGAGGTCAATCTCATTGTATGCTATACGTGCGCCTATTTGCTGGGCGCCCTGCTTATTGTGAAGATACAATGTTATAGGCAGTCCCGTCGCCTCAGCGACCAGCTTACCCGTTGTTGTAGTGGCACAAATGGAGTGTTCCGCAAGTATCCCGCAGTAGGCTATGCAAAATTGAACCATAAGTTCTTTTTTGCCGTCATCTGCCAGTAGAGCGATATTCATCCTGTGACCCTCCCTTGCTTTAAATGCAGTATATCTATCATCTGCACTTGAAATGACATTATATTATATCTGTGGTAAAACTGCAACTACTTTCTTATTTTAGTATGCTATTTTCAGTCTCAATTGCTTTATTTGTGTCGCTTAGGCTGAAATATGAGTCGAGAACCGACTTTGCAATGTTGGCAAGGGCCGCGCCCGAGCCACCTCGCTCCACAACTATTGCCACGGCGATTTCCGGATCATCAGCGGGCGCGTAGCAGATGAAGATGGCGTTATTTGTCCTGCCCTCACCCATCTGAGCCGTGCCTGTCTTGGAGGCGATGGCAATCTGCTGACCGTTATAATAGTAGTTGCCCAGCTGCTGATATATACTGCTGCTGGCGTCCGAGGCAACAAGCTCCATTCCGCGCTGGACAGCGGCCCAGTTATAGTCCGCAGTCACAACTGTCGAGAGCACCTCAGACTCGTTTTTGTACAGCTGAGTGGAATAGTCATAGGTGCGCACGCCCTTGAGTATGGAAGCTGAGTGGCGCTCTCCGCCGTTTGCAATGGTCGCGCAGTACTCTGCGAGCTGCAGCGGTGTGAACAAGCTGTCCGACTGTCCGATTCCCGCCTGCAGTGTATCGCCGTAGGTCCAGCTCTTGCCGGCATACTGCTCATGGTTATCAGGATTGGACATATTGCCGGCGCTCTCAGTCAGCTCGATGCCCGTGGGCATGCCCAGACCGAAATTCTCCGCGTATTCTCTCATTTTAGTAATGCCCAGATTATCACTTATCGTGTAGAAAAAAAAGTTGCACGAGTCCCTGATCGCCTCGGACACGTTATCGTTACCGTGGAATATCTCAAAATCGACTATCCAGCAGGAGGGCGCATAACCCTGATCGGCATATTTGGTATACCAACCCTGGCACTTAATGCGGGATTCAGTGTTTATAACGCCTTCAGACAGCGCCGCAATCGCCGTGACCGGCTTGAAGGTCGAGCCGGGCGCATAGGCGCCCATGAGCGCACGGTTGAAAAGCGGATTATTTTCCGCCTTACTCAGTTCGGCAAAATCTTCCATTATGGTCGCGATGTTGTAGGTTGGATAGCTCGCAATCGCCAGAGGCTGACCGCTTTTAACGTCCACAACGACAAGGCCACCGCCCTGTATGTCTTCCTTCACGTCCTCCAGCAAGCCATTGGCAATCGCTTCCTTGTTGTCCGCCTCACGCTTCTTTTGCAGGGAAATCATGCCGGACTCAAAAATTCGCTCAACAGACTCCTGAAGCTGAACATCTATTGTCAGATAGATGTGATTGCCGGGTATCGGCTCCTGCGTGTAAACCGTACTGGTCACAGTTCCGCTGGAGGTTCGGGTGACCTTGGCCTCTCCGTCGGTGCCGTGCAGCTCTTTCTCAAAGGCGAGCTCTACCCCGTCCTTGCCGACTTTTGTGTCAAAGCCGTAGTTTGAGTTCTCGCTCTGCGGCTTGTACTTTGCATATTCGCTGTCATTCATCAGGCCAATATAGCCCAGAAGGTGCGCCGCGTACTGAGTGTTGTACTCACGCACAAAGCTCGTTTTGACCTCGATTACGCCGCCGACCTGACTCATAAGTGTAGATATGAGGTCTATGGACGCATCCTCAACAAAAACATAGGCTGCTGTATTTATTGCGTAGCGCACGTTCAGCTCATAGCGTATTCCGGCAATTATTCGCATTTGCTGCGCAGAATAGTTGTTGTCGATCCCATAGCGGGTGCGGAAATAGCTCATCAGCTCAACAGCTGTGGTATTTTCATCCAGATCCTTGTCTTTAAAGTATGCTTTCAGCCTGGTGCGCTGAATTTCGGTCATGTCTTCAACGTATTCGAACGGAGAAGTCTCGGTTATGGGAAGCTCGTCAATATAAGTGTCACCGGCTGAGTCCACAATGCTTACCATTTGGAGTATCAGCGCGTTTGAGTCCTCGACATCATCGGCAAAGAGCTTGCTTGTGTCGATTTCAAGGTTATAGCATTCGCGATTTGAAACCAGCACGCGGCCATAGCGGTCAAGCAAATTGCCCCGTGCAGCGGCTACCACCTCTGTTGTAACGCGGTTATTCTTACTCTCCTCGTAGTATGCCGCACCTTCTATTATCTGCAGCTTATAAAGGGAGGTGCCCAAAAGCGCCAGCAACACTGCGATTACGAGGAAAAATGCAATTACGCGGGTGGGTTTTACCAGCTTATCCATTAGTCTATCCTTTCTGGATGGGGGTTGCGCTTAGATTTTCTTTCTGCTTATGGTTTTAACCGGAAAATAGAGCGGCGCCGACAGCGGCAGGCTCCAGATTATCTGTATAAGAGCTGTTTTAAACAGCGCGCCGGGGTCCTGTCCCATGAATATCAGCAGCCTGAACATCTGGAAGAAGGTCACAAACAGCAGCGCCGCTACGCAAATTATCATAAACGCGAAAAAGCGTTTGTTTACAAACCAGCGTGAGAATACGCCCGAGAAAAATCCAACAACAGGAAACAGGGCCAAAAACAACACACTGTTGTTGAATCCGATGTCTGCGAAATATCCAATGAACAGGCCAAAAACGGCTCCCCACACTCCACCTTCAAACATACCCACCGCCACGACTGCAGCCGGCACAAACAGAGCCTTGACTCCAAGTGGCTGGATCCGTGAAAAGAGCATGTTCTGGAAGAGGAGTACTGCGAGCATGTATCCGAAATACAGCAGGCAGCGGCGCAGCTTTTCTCTGTCAATGAGGTCAAGAAGCATTACTCAATCACCTCAAAATCTTTGATAACATAAATCTGCACCAAAGAGGAAAGATCGACCGCAGGGGTCACCACTCCATACTCACTTTGTCCCCCCGCCTCGGAGAGGATCCTGGTCACCATGCCTATGTTCACGCCCTGCGGTATCTCACCGCCACGACCGGAGGTCAAAACCTCGTCGTCGAGGAACATCTGCGCACCCTCCGAAAGATATGACAACTTGACCTGCCCCTGCTGCATGAGCGTGTAGTCGCCGATCACCATGGCGGCTGAGCCGTCGTCGCCGATAAGTGAGCCGATGCTGGTGTCAACGTCTATTATCGTGTTGACCGTCGCCCAGGAATCGCCGACCTCAGTCACCTGACCGACCATGGCGCCGTATTCAGTGATTACGCAGTTGCCGACCTCGATGCCGTGCTTTGAGCCCTTGCTTATCGTGAAGGAAGAGCCCCAGTTAGAGGCGCTCCAGGCTGTTATCTTGGCAGTCTCCGTGACAAAATCGGAGTGCTGCTCCAGAAAGCCCAGCAGATTGCGGAAGCGTTTGTTCTCCTCCACCGCGTCTCTTCCGGCTCTGGCCTCGGCCTGAGCATCGGCGAGCTGAGCGCGCAGGGCATCGTTTTCGGCCTTCAACTGGTCGTACTCATACAGATATCCGTACATGCCCTCAAGCCAGTCCGCGACAGAGCTTGCCGCCTTTTGTATGGGCTGCTGTATAGCACCGACAGCGTTGGTGATAAAGCCTGCATTACCGTTCAGGGCCCGCCCTGCCAGTGTCACGACAAGCACAACAGCCAGGACTATCAGCCCCAGCTTAATTCCTTTTTTCTTCAAGTATTCCTTCACAGCAGCTTCACACCCAGCTTATTTAGCATTTGTCCGAGCCTGCACAGCGGCAGCCCCATGACGTTGAAAAAGTCTCCCTTAATACCCTCGACCAGAAGAGCGCCGAGTCCCTGTGCGCCGTATGCGCCGGCCTTGTCCATCGGTTCCCCCGTCGCCACGTAGTCAGAAATTTCAGCCTCGGAAAGTGTGCGAAAACGCACCTGAGTCCTCTCCGCCTCGCAAAGAAGCTCCCGCCCCCGGCAGACGGCGACGCCGGTATACACCGAGTGCTCCCTGCCTGACAGAGTCTGAAGCATTGCCTCAGCCTCCCCGACCGTGCGCGGCTTTCCTAAAATCTGTCCATCCAGCCACACAATTGTGTCAGCAGCAATTATGACGTCCTCCGGCGGGCGATGTTCCGCAACCTCCTCGGCCTTGGCGCGGGACAGGGCGAGCACAGTCTCCTCCGGACCGCGTCCGGGAACCGTGATCTCATCCCTGATTGCCGGAATTATAAGGAGATTCGGCACTGCCAGCATCTCCATAAGCTCCCTTCTCCGGGGCGAGCCGGAGGCAAGGATAATTTTCATTGAGCGCACCTCATTTAATAATATAGACCTCGGGTCAGTCCGTTCGGGCGGTAGTTGCTCAGACCCAAAAAGCCCTTGGCAACCTCAACACATTCGCGCCCACCCTCAGTGGTGAAAAGCAGTCTTGCGCCCCAGAGTCCCGCCTTGTCAAGCTCCGTAAGCCTGTCGGCGAGAAAGACCTTTCGCGCCGCGTAAACCGCATTGCGACACACAGGCTCACGCACAACGGGCATAATTCCGCCGCGATTATCAGACATGCCCTGCCGCGCATGGCAGACACATTTACCGGCGCTGTTTTTTATAAGGCATATCTCCGTGACCATAACAGGAAGCCGTCCATATGCTATTATCTCCGTATCTAAGGGTTTAGATAACAACTGTATCTGAGACATTTTCAGCTCGAACGAGGCGGTGGCGGACAGAAGTCCCGCCCTCTCAGCCAGGGACATGCCGTATGAGTTATAGATATTGAGACCATAATCACCCCGCACGTCCATTTCCGCCATGCGAGCTGCCGCGATGTGTCCCAGTGACGATGCCAGAACCTGAGTTACACCTGCGGCACGGGCACAGCGCAGATCGCCCAGAAGCCCCTGCAGCTGTCCGTCGTGGATAATTGTCGGCAAAACCGCCACCGGCGTGCAGCCGGCGTGCGTAAACGGCTCCAGCAGCTCAGCCGCGTCCACCGCGAGTGAGAGCGGCAAGTATAGATAGTCAGGGGCGAGCTCGGCCAGCTCAGGCGATAGCTGCTCCTCCGACAGAACCTGAAAAATAATCGACATGCGCCCGCCTCTCGCCTTCGTAGCAGATGGCTCCGGCATTTTGCCCGCCTTTGCCTTCGGTGCGGCGGCTCGCTTTTCGGTAAGCTCGCGTATAAGGATGCGCCGCACATCGGCAAGCAGACCATCAGGCAGCAACAGTCCTTCTTCGACCCGTATATTCGACTTTCTGCATATATATGGCGTGCCTGAGGTTTTGTATAGCTCAGCCTCTATATCGGAGACCCGTATTCCGGCTCCTGAGGCGCTCTCCGGGGCAGGCCCGTTCCAAACGGCTCTGTTTTTGTCTTCGTCTATTATCGCGAAGCGCAGCGCCTTGCTGCGCCGTACGTCGGCAAAAAACTGAATCTGTACACGGCGAAGCTCAGAGTCTGCGTATTCCTTGCGCGCGGCGATCATAGGGCGCTCCGCGTCCCTCTCGGGCGGCAAATGCGTGCCGTGAACCTCTGAAATCTCAGCGGTATAGTAGCCCTCGGTAAAGGAACGTCCCGAAAAAGCAAGCTCAAGCTCCTCAAGCTCGCCCGGAGAGGGTGGGCGCTCTTCTGACGCGCAGCTGCGGCACAGCCGCGTTACCATCGCGATCTGTTCCGGACGCTGAATGTCAGAGCCTATGTACGCACAGCTCACCCCGGCGTCAGCAAGCTCGCCGAGTCTGGACAGCAGTCGCACGTTCCTCAGCGACAGGGGGTATTCGTCAAGCCTGCCGCCCATGTCAAACTTATCGTGGCATATTCCGCTGCACGCGCCGCGGTTGGCAGAGCTCTTGTCCATCAATGCAGACATATAACACAGCCCGCCGCGCGACACGCACAGTGAGCCATAGACCATCACCGCAAGCTTTATTGATGCGCGCTTTGCAAGCAGGGCTATTTCACCCGCCGCAAGCTCCGGCGAAAGGAACGCCAAAGACACGCCGAGCTGCGCCGCTGCCTCAACCCCCGCCAGACTATGCAGGCCGAGCCGCTCGCCCGCGGCAATCTTGAGGTCAGGCGCTACGGCTTTGACAAGCGGTATCAGACCCAGATCCTGAACAATGAAGCCATATACCCCCATTTTTGACGCACTGCGGGCGAGATCCGCCGCCGCTGCCATCTCGTTGTCGGACACAAGCGTGTCCAGCTCCGCCCAGACACGACAGCCACGCACCCGGCAATAACGGACAGCTTTTTTAAGCTCGTCCTGTGTAAAACCGCGTGCGCCTGATCCGCCGAAGCGTATATATATTGAATCCGCACCGCTCTGCACCGCAGCTATCACAGCCTCAGTTGAAGCGACGGGGGATAAAATCTCAAGCATGGTATCTCCCAGATTACAAAATGATTACGATCTAGTATAGCACAAGTATACCTCTTGCTACAAGTCAAAATAAATGATAATATATGACCAATATATTAACTAAGGAAAAGACATGGAAGAAAAAAACTACCGCCTAAGCGCGGCGGTGTGTTCAATGCCGGCAGATGATGTGGACAAACTCATTTCCGCAGCCGATGGTGACGCAGCGCTGCTCTATCTTTATTTGCTTCGTCAGGGCAAGGGTCGTGACGAAGCAGAAATTTCCAGACAGCTGGGTATGGCTCTGCCGCGACTGCGTGATGCAGCGGGACGCCTGCGCAGCTTAGGCCTGCTTTCCGGCGGCACCAGGCGCCAGCCCACAGACGAGCTTCCGCAATATGACGCTAAGGATGTAATCCGGCGTTCGGGCGAGGATCCCGCATTTCGCGGCATACTCGCAGAGGCAGAGTCCATTCTGGGTCGGGCTCTCGGCGCGGCGGACACCAAAACCATTTTCGGCATCTACGACTACCTGGGTCTGCCGTCAGATGTCATACTTTTACTCTTACACCATTGCGGCGAGGAGTGCCGCAGGCGCTACGGGCCGGGACGCGTGCCCACTGTCAGGCAGATTGAGAAGGAGGCTTACATCTGGGCCAACCGTGAGATCATGACCTTCGAGCTTGCCGAGGAGTATATCCGCCAATGTGCGCTGTCACGCGAGACTGTGGAGTCTCTGCGCCGCAGCTTCGGCATTCGCGACCGGGATCTTACACCGACTGAGAGAAAATACATAGACGGCTGGCTCAATATGGGCTTTCCCGCCGAGAGTATTGAGCTTGCCTTTGACAGAACCGTTACAAATATCGGTCAGCTTAAGTGGAATTACATGAACAAGATAGTCACGAGTTGGCACGATAAGGGTCTACACACACCGGAGGAAATTGAAAAGGGCGATGGACCGTCGCGGCGCGCAAGCACAAGACCCTCCGCCACAGCCCCGGAGACACCCACAAACGATGAGATAGAGCGCATGAAGAGGCTCTATGACAAGGTCAAAAACGGACGAGGTGATAAATAATGGGTTATAACGGCAAGCTTCTCGGTCGCGCACGTGAGGCACAGGAGCAGCTAAGGCGAAAAAACTCTGAAGAGCAGCGCCGCCGTACCGAGGACACATATAGCCGCATCCCGAGAGTTCGGACGATAGACTCCATTCTCCGCCAGCAGATGGTGGAGCTAATGCGCCTGACCATAAGCCACGAGAGGGATATCAGCGAGCGTCTGACTCTTATGGAGGAGGATAATCTCAGGCTCCAGTCAGAGAGAGCGGACCTGCTTGTCGCAGCCGGATTGCCGGAGACCTACACTGACGACATCTATTCCTGCAAAAAATGCCACGACAGCGGCATGGACGGTGTCTCCATCTGCTCGTGCCTCAAGCGCCTTTATAACAAGGAGCTCACAAAAGAGCTCGCTCCCCTGCTCCGCGCCGGGGACGAGAGCTTTGCGACCTTTGATCTGAACTACTATGACAGCACGAGGGATACTGAGACGGGCATATCACCCAGAGCCTGTATGGAGCTGGTTTACAACACCTGCCGCGAGTACGCCACAAGCTTCGGGCCCAAATCGCCAAACTTGTTGTTTCAAGGTGGCACTGGTCTTGGAAAAACCTTTCTCTCCGCCTGCATTGCAAGGGTAGTCGCCGAGGGCGGTCACTCTGTGGCCTATGATTCGATGCCCTCTGCCCTGACTTTTTTCGAGACTCAGAAATTTTCCCGCGACAGCAGCGAGGTTGATGATGCAGGAGCCACAGTCCGGCATTATCTGAACTGCGATTTGATGATACTCGACGATTTGGGTACAGAGATGGTCACGACCTTCTCCGTCTCCGCACTTTACCAGCTTATAAACACCCGACTCATAAATGGCAAACAGACGATTATCAGCACAAACCTCAGCAACAGCGAGATTGCACGCAAATATGGACAGCCGATTTCATCCCGTCTCACAGGCGAGTATGCGGCTATGCCCTTCGTGGGTCGCGACATACGCCTTATTCGCCGTGAGCGCAGCTAAAAAGGAGGAGTGCACATGCAGCACGAAATACGTGAAGAGCGCCTACTGCTGGACAAAAACGGAAACATCGCAGAACCGGGCTACGCAAGGAAACTGCTGCCTATCTATTCGCGCAGCCATATAAAAGCACCGGCCTCAAGGATAAAGGAATGGGACTACTATCTCATCAGTGACGGACATCATGCCCTTGCGCTCACGATAGACGATAACGGCTATATGGGTCTTGACTCCATCTCGTGGCTGGATTTCGACAACAACTGGCAGCAGACCGCCTCGCCCATGTGCGCCTTTCCCATGGGCTCGCGCCACCTGCCGCCATCCTCGGCCGAGGGCGACATCGCCGTTTCCGGCAAGGGATACGAAATGGCCTTTCGCCACGCCGGCAACGCCCGTGTACTTACCTTCCACATGGAAAATTTCGCGGAAAAGCTGCCCATTGAAGGTCACATTGTCTTGACCGAGGAGCCGGAGGACAGCATTGTTATATGTACACCGTTTAAAAAACGCGGACATTTTTACTATAACCAGAAGATAAACTGTCTGCGTGCCGAGGGCAGTGTCACGGTCCGCGGCAAGACCTATAGCTTCACGCCGGAGCGCGCCTTCGCTGTCCTCGACTGGGGTCGCGGCGTCTGGACCTACCACAACGCCTGGTATTGGGGCAGTGCCTCCGGTCAGATTGACGGTGTCACCTTCGGCTTCAATATCGGCTACGGCTTCGGGGATACCTCCTCCGCAACGGAGAACATGCTCTTTTACGACGGTCGTGCCCACAAGCTGGAGCATGTCGCGTTCAACATCCCGAAAAAGGGCGGGGAATACAACTATATGTCGCCCTGGACCTTCACAAGCAGCGACGGCAGGTTTGAGATGGACTTCGTGCCCGTGCTTGACCGCGCTTCCTGCACTGATGTGAAGCTCATAAAAAGCGACCAGCATCAGGTTTTTGGCAATTTTTCAGGCACGGCAATTTTGGACAACGGACGCAGGATCGAGATTAAGGACTTCCACGGCTTTGCCGAGCGAGTCGAAAATAAATGGTAACATTAAGGACCCGGCATTTTATAACGCCGGGTCTTTTCAGCTAAGGCAGGGCATTTATGAGCTATTTTGTGTATATTCTCCGCTGTGCGGACGGCAGTCTCTATACGGGGACTACAAACGACATCGCCCAGCGCGCCGCTGTGCACAACAGCGGAAAGGGCGCAAAGTATACGCGCTCCCGACTTCCCGTGGCAGTGGTATACGAGGAGGAGTGCGCAGACAAATCCGCCGCGCTCCGCAGAGAGATTAAAATTAAAAAGCTACCGCGCCTGGAAAAGCTCAGGCTCATCGACACAGCAACACTGTCCGAAAAAATAACCGCCGACTAAATCGGCGGTTATTTCTATTTTATTTAAGGCTCGTATTCGCAGATATAGGCTATCTTGCCGCTGTACGCGTTGGGGTAGGCGGCGACCGGGTCGTTTCGTGAGTCGTTATAAATCCAACCCTGACCGGAGGTCTTCCAGAGCAGGCCGTAGTTTTCTGCCGCGCCGTCGCTGTCGTGCTTTGAGGGTTCACCGGCGCCCCAGATGTAATAGTCGATGCTCTCGTTGTTCTGCCAGGCGATGTTGCCGTCAGAATCTCTCGAGAAGCCGACCCAGACCAGCTTAATGCCGTAAGTATTAGCCAGATCAGTCACCTTGCTCAGCTCATCCGCGTCTGATATCGTGACCAAATGACCGCCCAGCTCAACGCACTTTGCCGCAGCCTCAGTCCAACTCACGTCCTCTATAAACAGTTCGTAGCTTGACTCGGGAACCGGCGTAGGATCAGGCGTCGGGTCAGGCGTGGGATCAGGCTCTCCCGACGGGTCGGGGCTCTCGGGCGGGTCAGGAGTATTTGACGGATCGACTGCTCCGAGATTATCAGGCGTTGTGCTCGCCGGGGGATCCGGGGTTGGGCTCACAGCGGGATCTCCACCCCAGAACGCGTGTATGACCAGCGCGAGAATAATCACAACGGCACAGATTCCAAACACGATTATAACCGGCTTCTTGTTTGACTTTTTCTTCTTCGGCTGAGTATTGCGCTCCTCAAAGCCCTTGTCAACCCTATACTCCGGCTTGGGGCCTGTCGGCTGCGGACGCTCAACCTTCACAACCGGTATAACCGGTACAGATGCCGGCGCTTCTTCCACGGCCTGCGGCTCTTCCTCAAGCACTTCCGGAGTCGCGGGTTCTTCCTCCTCCGGCTCCACGGGGGTTGCGATGATTCCGGCCATCATGCGCTCTGTCTCAGATAGCTCGCTCTCAGCCTTGCCGAACATCTCCATTGCCAGCGCGTCGCCCTCACCCTCGCACTTTTCAAGCGCCGAGAGCAGCTCCATAGGCCCTGCCCAGCGATCCTCGGGTACAAAGGCCAGAGCCTTTTTCACAAGCTCAATCAGCTGTGATCCTGCAAACTCCGGCATGACAATGTCCTTGCCGTTCATGCGGTTTCTCAGTGCCGCAGCGCGAGACTCGTTCGTCATTTCTGCCGGAGCATCTTTAAAGAAGGGCAGCCGCCCTCCCGTCACTCCGGAGTAGATCATAAGTCCAATGGAATATACGTCAACCGTGGCATCTCCCGTCCCGTTCCAGAACAGCTCCGGCGCCATATATTCCAGCTCATCCGTGGTCCACTCACCAGGATCGTGCTCAGCCTGCGGGCCGAGTCCAACCTGTCCGTCATCAGTCATCGAGACATTGCCCGGATGTATGTTTCCATGATATTCGCCTTCGCTTTGCATTGCAGCGAGGCAGAGGTTGCAGGCGAGCTTTATGAGCTCCTCCCGACCTAACGCGCCGATTTTGGCGCCAAGGATAAACTCCTCGGAGAAAATATTGTCTGACATTGCGGCTTCTCCCTTTTCTGGCAGTTATAGGTATTATGTTAACAGAATAGCATAGCGCAGCAGGCAAGTCAATACAAACGCCAAAGCCGCCCGCTGGAAAATGCTTCATGTGTTTAGTCGAAAAAAGTGCAAAAATGTTCCCATTACTTTGCGGCCGGCTCGTCGCAGTTCGTGTTGATCTTGCAGCGGTCCGGGCAGCTTTTATCTGCATATTAATCCTCGTCAGCATTGACAGGTGATGCGCTTTGGTCTAATTTTTAGTCCAGGAGTATGTAGGCCGAACAATATATCAATCGCGGTCGACTGCAGGAGGTTGGGCACGAGCTAAAAGACTCGGCTATCACGGTGCATCGCACGGCAGACCGACAGAACGCTACGGAGCAGTTAAATAAAAAATGCGTATCATTCGGCTGTCTGCCAAATGATACGCATTTTTTATTGTGCGAAGATACCTCTTTTTATCTGAGCGATTGCATTTTTCTCCAGCCTCGACACCTGCGCCTGGGATATGCTTATTTCACTGGCGACCTCCATCTGTGTCTTGCCGTCATAAAACCTCAGTGCCAAAATGCGTTTCTCCCTCTCACCGAGCTTGTCTATCGCATCTGACAGTGCCAGCCGCTCAAGCCAGCTGTCGTCCGTCTCGCGATCGTCTCCGATCTGATCCATGACACATACACTCTCGCCGCCGTCTGTATATATGGGCTCCGAGAGCGAGACGGGGTCCGAGATTGCGTCCATGGCAAACACGATTTCTTCGCGCTTTATGTCCAGCGCCTTGGCTATCTCCTCTGTGCTCGGCTCCCGGCCCGTGTCAGCCGTAAGCTTTTCGCGCATCTGCAAAACTCGATAGGCGGTATCTCGCATGGAGCGAGAGACCCGAACTGAGCTGTTGTCGCGCAGATAACGCCGTATTTCGCCGGCTATCATCGGAACGCCGTAGGTAGAAAATCTGACATTCTGCGAAATATCAAAGTTGTCAATGGCCTTTATTAGACCTATGCAGCCGACCTGGAATAGGTCGTCCACATTTTCTCCGCGACCGGAGAATTTTTGGATGACGGAAAGAACCAGTCTTAGGTTGCAGGAGATGAGCTTCTCCCGCGCCACTTTGTCTCCCTGTTTCGTGCGCAGGAGCAGTGCCTGCGTCTCGTCATTTTTTAACACAGGCAGCTTTGCCGTGTTAACGCCACAAATTTCGACCTTGCCCTGCAAAAAGAAAAACCCCTTTACCGGAAAGTAAAGGTAGTCTGTCCCATGATTTGGTTTTTATACACGGCGGCATGAGCGGCGGCAATCGACAGGCAGGCCGCGGCGTGGTATAATTTCCGCAAATATAGTAGACATTTTAAAGCGTCGGGTGTAAAATGATCACCTTAATGGGGGCGTTAATTTTGGAAAAAATTGTTATTGGATTTTCAGGAGGAGTTGACTCCTCCGTCTCTGCCGCGTTGCTTATGGAACGCGGCTATGAGGTACACGGCGTATATCTCAACACAGGCGCAGGCGAGGCCGAGCTGGCGCGTGCCACCGCCGCCGCCATGGGCATCGGCTTTGAGGTCATAGACGCGCATGATGCTCTGGAGCAGTCTGTGTGCAGGCCCTTTGCCGAGAGCTATCTTCGGGGCGAGACGCCAAACCCCTGTGTGCTGTGCAACCCTTCGGTCAAGTTTCGCCTACTCTGCGAGGCGGCGGACGAAATCGCCGCGGAGCATGTCGCCACCGGGCATTACGCCAGGGTCGAAAACGGCGCTCTCTATAAGGGCGAGCTCTCAAACGACCAGAGCTACATGCTCTGCCGAATACTTCCGGAACAGCTAAAGCGGCTCGTCCTGCCCCTGGGCAGCTTTGAAAAACACGAGGTTCGCGCCATTGCGGAGCGACTCGGTCTCGCCAGCGCGAAGAAACCGGACAGCATGGAGATTTGCTTCATTCCCGACGGTGACCACGCCGCATGGATTGAAAGCCGTGGCGAAGCGCCCGGTCCCGGAAACCTCATATATAACGGCAAGGTCGTGGCCACTCACGGCGGTATCCATCGCTACACACTCGGTCAGCGCCGCGGGCTCGGCTTCGCCGCCGGACGGCGCATCTATGTCTCGGAAATTCGCCCCGAAACCAACGAGGTCGTGCTCTCAGACGGCGACGGACTCTTTGCCAGAAGTCTCAAGGCGCGCGATATGCGCTGGCTTGCTGCTATCCCCGACGGCGACTTTCCCTGCTCTGTGCGTGTGCGGCACTCCCGCACGGTCTACCCCGCTATTGCCCACGTCTGTGCCGGCGGCGTGGTGGAGCTGAGCTTTCCGGAGCCAGTTCGCGCCCCAACTCCCGGACAGGCAGCCGCCATCTACAAGGATGAGCAGGTCCTTGGCGGAGGAATGATCACAAGCTTTGAAATTTAAGACGCAATACGCCCGGTCAGTGACCGGGCGTATGTTATTCGCGCTTGACAAGTGCTGGTAAAAGGGGTATTCTAACTGTACTAATATAGACGGTACAGCAGTGATCGATTTGGGGGTGAATTAGATTGGTAAGCATCAATTTCAGAGATTCGCGGCCTATCTATGAACAGGTGAAGGATTCACTGCGCAGATTAATTGTTTCGGGCATACTGTCGGCTGATGAAAAGCTGCCTTCGGTGCGCGAGCTTGCAAGCCAGCTTGCAATAAACCCAAATACTATACAGCGTGCTTATCGGGAGCTTGAGAACGAGGGTTACATCTGCTCAGTGCCCGGCAAGGGCAGTTTTGCCTGCGCACAAACGGACGTGAACGAGAACCGCCGCCGTGAGCTTCTGGCAAGCTTCGACGATATTGTGACGGAGCTTTTATATCTGGGACTAACATCGGCAATGCTGCACGAGAGGGTCGACAGCAAGGAGGCATCAGAATGATTGAAATGAAAAACGTTGTCAAGGACTTCGACGGCTTCCGTGCACTGGACGGCTTGTCCTTGAGTGTGCCGAGCGGCTCTGTATACGGTCTGGTCGGGCCAAACGGAGCCGGAAAATCCACGGCAATCAGGCATCTGACCGGCATCTTTCGCCAGAACTCCGGCGAAGTGCTCGTGGACGGGCAGGCGATATACGAAAACCCGGGCGTAAAGTCGCGAATTGCCTATATCCCCGATGACATTTTCTATTTTTCACAGGCGTCTATACAGGACATGATGAAGTTTTATCGCGGGATATATCCCCGCTTCGACATGTCCCGCTTTGAGCACCTGTCGGAGGTCTTCGATATTGACCGCAAGCGCCCGATGCGCCGTCTCTCCAAGGGAATGCAGAAACAAGCTGCATTTTGGCTGGCGATCTCGATGCGCCCGGACATACTGATACTTGACGAGCCTGTCGACGGGCTGGACCCCGTGATGCGCCGCCAGGTCTGGAGCATAGCTATGCAGGACGTTGCGGAGAGTGGCACAACCGTGCTCGTCTCCTCGCACAACCTGCGCGAGCTTGAGGACGTTTGCGACAGGGTCGGAATAATCGACCGTGGCAAGCTGCTGCTTGAGCGCGGACTGTCGGATCTGCAGGAGAACATTTCAAAAATTCAGATTGCAATGCCGGACGGAATTGACATTCCCGCCGGGCTGGATATCATCCACTCAAGCGGCACAAGCCGGCTGAAAACGCTGATCGTCCGCGGCAAATCGGACGAGGCTATAGGGCTCCTCTCCGCGGCACAGCCCCTGTTTATGGACGCCGTGTCGCTGACGCTGGAGGAGATATTTATTTATGAACTGGGGGGTGCCGATTATGCGGTCAAAGACATCATACTTTGATTCTATGCTCTTTCGCAAGACACTGACACGCTTTTGGCCGGTCTGGTTTGCATATGCGTTTGTTTGGCTTGTCGTTCTGCCGCTGCCATTGGGAAGTGATCTGGCGCGGGTCATGTCTTCCCCTAATTTCGTATATTCCGACACCTTATACACGCTCCAGTACAGCCCGCTCAACGTCGCTGTCACCGGCGGCCTGAGCATAAGCTTGATCTTCTGCTGCATCTCTGCCACCTGCGTATTCAGCCACCTTTATTCGTCCCGCGCCTCAGGTGCATACGCTGTACTGCCGATACGCAGAGAGGGCGCGTTCATCTCAGTTGCGCTGGCAGGTATATTGCCGCTGCTATTGTCAAACGTCATCGTGTTTCTCGTAAGCCTGCTTACAGAGGTCGCGAGCGGCGCGGTGTTCCTGCCCGCTCTTTTGACATGGCTTGGGGCTGTCTCGCTGATAATCATCACCTTCTTCGGCATTGCCTCACTCTGCGCACAGCTCACAGGCAACATAATTGTGTTGCCGCTGGTCTATTTGGTCTTAAACTTCGCCGCTGCGGCAGTCGAATTTTTGTCGAACTCACTTCTGGAGAGCCTTGTCTTTGGCTTCACCAGCAGGGATATGTTTTTAACGTTTCTCTCGCCCGGTATTCAGATTGCCTATGGCTGCTCGATTTCCCCGCATCTGGAGAACGACGTTGTTACAAGCTATAGCTTTAACGGCTGGGGAACTCTTTTGAGCTATGCCGCCGTGGGGCTTGTCTTTCTCGCGGCCGCGCTCGGGCTTTACCGCAGACGCCGCATGGAGACTGCCGGTGACGTGGTCGCCGTGAACTGCCTGAAGCCTGTCTTCAAATATTGCATGGCCTTCGGCTGTGCTCTGCTCGCAGGCATATTGCTCTTATTGACTATCAGCTCCATTAACGTTGTCGAGCTCTCAGGGCTCATATACCTGGTCTTGTTTATGCTGCTGGGTGCGTTTATCGGCTATTTCGCCTCAGAAATGCTCATACACAAGAGCTACGCCGTTTTTCGCGGCGGCAGGCGCTGGCTGGGCCTCGGCGTTGTTTGCATACTCTGCGCAGCCGCTGTGTTTAGCTGGGAGTTCGACCTGTTTGGCTACGAGCGCCGCGTTCCGGAGGTCGATGATATTGAGAGCGTAAGCGCCCGTGTTTATGGCGGGAACATAATGCTCGAGCTGCCTGAAGATATCGCCCTTGCCACCCAGCTCCACCGGAATATCATCTCACACAAAGCAATACATGAAGCCTCCAGAGAGGATTTGACCATACAGTCTGTAACTGACGAGGAGCTTCTAACAAGTTCCAGTGAGATATATGCCAAGTTTAACCTCACCTACTATCTGAAGGACGGCTCCAGACTCTCAAGGGCATATTCCCTTTCAGGCTGGACGACAGATGACGGCCACGCCTCAGACAGCATCGGTGACCTTTACGCTCTGCAGTCGCTGATGAATCTCCAGCCGCATCTTGAGGCACGAACTCTCTTCGATTTTGAAGTCAACGAGAGCAACATAAGCTTTTGCAATGTTGACTATAATGAGTTTGAGGACAACGGGGATGTGTCCCAGCAGAGGATTACGCTCACGGTGGACGAGGCGCTCGAGCTGTATTATGACTGCATAGTTCCCGACGTCAAGGACGGCAACATGGGCAAACTCTATATTATCACCGATAGCCAGTATGAGCGCTCTGTATACTCCAGCCATATAACCCTGAGCGTCTACAGTCAGGACAGCAGGGGTGAATATCTTTATGATTCGCCTTCCTTCACCCCGACAATAGACTCTGCGCGCACCAACGCATGGCTGCTGGAGCACGGGGTGACTCAGTTGACCATCGCGGAAACATATAGAGGTAGGCTATATGGAGATATGGCTGTGCCGGCCTATGTGGGCTAACTAGGAATAGAAAAGGTGCGCTGCAAATGCAGCGCACCTTCTTTTGCATTTTTAGTTGTCAGGCCTTGATTGTCCGTACTGAGCGCTTTTTGCCGTACCAGAGAATTACTGTGAGGTAGGCAACCGCGGCAACGCCGCCGATTATGTAAGCTACGGTCCAGGGGAGATTAAATCCTATTGTGGCATTCATGATGAAGGTCACAGTCACGAAGGCATAGAATACGCCGGGAATGAGCGGCATCCACGCCCACTTGCCCTTGCCGTTTTCAAACATCCACACCGCAATGCAGACGAAGGCGAACAGTGCCAGAGTCTGGTTTGCCCAAGCAAAATATCTCCACATGATGTTGAAGCCGTTCGGGCTCATTTTGGCGAAGACAATGAGAGCTGCAACAGCTGCGAAGATAACGGAGGACAGTGCGAGACGCTTTTTGTTCGAGCTCTGGTCAATGTGCAGGCAGTCGGCGAGCGTCATACGCATTGCGCGCAGAGCCGTGTCGCCTGAGGTAATCGGCAGGACTATGACACCCGCAATGGCGATTATTCCACCCACAGGGCCGAGAATATCCTTGCAGATTATGCCGACAGCGTTGGTGGCAAGGCTGGGATTTGCCTCCTGCAGTCCGAGGTTGTACATGCCCATGGCACCGGCGGCCCAGACCATGGCGATGAAGCCTTCAACAACCATCATGTTATAGAAAGTGTTGCGTCCCTGACGCTCACTCTTCATAGTGCGGGAGATGATGGCTGTCTGGGTCGAGTGGAAGCCCGATAGTATGCCGCAGGCCACCGTTATGAAGAATACAGGTATGAAATGGTTACCTCCGAAATAGTCACCGTAGAGCACGGTTGCCACGCCCTGATAGTTCCAGGTTGAATCCCAGAGCTCAACCAGCGGATAGCCCTTGGCGAAGATTCCGATGAATACGCCCAATGCGGAGAAGAGAAGGATTCCGCCAAACACAGGGTAAATTCTGCCGATGATGGCGTCGATGGGGAAAACGGTCGCCACCAGATAATACACAAAGATTACACCGTAGATGACCCATGTCCAGGTGTCGTTAACAGCTCCGGACAGTCCGAACATCTGCTTTGCGGCGATGTCGCCGGGGGTGTATACGAAAACAGCACCGACCAGTAGCAGGAGCAGGCAGACAAAAACCTCATATATCCAGAACACGGTCTTGTTGGTGTACTTCTTGACCATGTCAGGCATCTGAGTGCCGCCGTCGCGCAGGCAGATCATACCCGAGAAGTAGTCGTGCATTGCGCCGCCAATTATGTTTCCGATGGGAATAGTGATGAATGCAATGGGCCCAAACAGTATGCCCTGGATTGGTCCGAGGATCGGGCCTGTGCCCGCTATGTTCAGCAGGTTTATCAGGCTGTTTTTCCATCCTCTCATGGGGACGTAGTCAACCCCATCTGTTTTTGTATATGCGGGCGTCTGCCGGTCATCCGGGCCGAAGACACGCTCGCATAGCTTGCCATATACCACCGCACCAACGGCGAGTATAACGAGTCCCAACAGGAAAGTATACATTATATTTCCTCCCTTTTATTTAGCGGTCACTCCGCTACATTTCCCATATCTATAATAGTCCACTGTTGTGTTAAATAACTATCACCTTTATTATCCAAAAGCGTAAAGATTGCATTAAGACTCTCTAGTCACCCTGCATATCCCTGACTTTTGCGGCATAACATTCCATGAAGGGGGCGATATAATGAGCAGCCTGTTTTCGGAAATGAAATACAAAGAGGTCATCGACCTCAAGAGCGGGCAGCGTCTCGGCTATGTTTGCGACGCGGAGATTGATCCGGTGGATGGTAAAATAATCTCTCTTATTGTCCCCGGTCAAGGGCGCGCAGGCGGACTCTTAGGCCGGGACGATGATTACGTTCTGGCGTGGAACAGCATAACCAGACTTGGAAATGATATAATACTTGTCGATCTGGACAGAGAGCCGACGCGCAGACGACGGGAAAAAAGGCCGTTTTTATACTAGGTAACAGCTATCATATGTACAGATAATAGAGCCCGGATTCCCACTTGTAATATTAGTGGGAGCCGGGCTCTATTATTGCCAGCAACGGCGGATGGCACAGTCGCCCTTCAGCGGCGGAGAGCAGAAACGCCGTGTGCATCGGGCGTATCCTGGTGATTGGCAACATTGACTATGTGCGTAAGGTAACTTGACTAATCGGGCTCAAAATTCGAGCCCGATACTTTATGCTATAATGTAGAAATGTTCACAATTAACCTATATAATGACTAGTCATCTGATGCTTTAAGGAAAGGATTTGTTTTTTTGCTGACTCTGAAAAACATCACCAAGGAATACGTACTTGGTGACACTACCGTGCACGCTCTACGGGGCGTGTCGATTAATTTCCGAGAAAATGAGTTTGTCGCCATTCTCGGGCCATCCGGCTGCGGAAAGACCACGCTTTTAAACCTCGTCGGCGGTCTTGACCAGTATACGGAGGGCGATCTCGTTATAAACGGGCGCTCCACCCGCGAGTATAAGGATAAGGACTGGGACACATACAGAAACCACTCTGTGGGCTTCGTATTCCAGACCTATAACCTGATTCCACACCAGTCTGTGCTGGCAAACGTTGAGCTCTCACTCACTATATCAGGCGTATCGAAGGCCGAGCGCCGCAGGAGAGCCATTGAGGTTTTGGAGAAGGTAGGACTGTCTGATCAGCTCTACAAAAAACCCAACCAGATGTCAGGCGGACAGATGCAGCGCGTCGCCATCGCGCGTGCGCTCATAAACGACCCCGATATTCTGCTGGCAGACGAGCCCACGGGCGCACTCGACTCGGAGACCAGTGTCCAGATCATGGAGCTTCTAAAGGAGATCGCCTCCGACAAGCTTGTCATCATGGTCACACACAACCCCGATCTGGCAGAGCGCTATTCAACCCGAATAGTCCGTCTGCTCGACGGCCGCATAACCGGCGACTCTGATGAATATAAAAGCGACGGCGGCTCCGCGCGCTCTACCATGTTTACAAAGAAGCGTCCCTCGATGAGCCTCGGAACTGCTTTCTCTCTGTCTCTGAATAACCTCATGACGAAGAAGGCGCGCACCATACTGACGGCCTTTGCAGGCAGTATCGGTATTATCGGTATTGCGCTTATCCTCTCTCTGTCCAACGGAATCCAGACCTACATTGATCAGGTTCAGGAGGACACACTGTCGAGCTATCCGCTAACGATTGAGGCAGAGGCCATGGATTTGAGCACGATGATAACGGCAATGACCGGCGCACGCGATGATGCCTCGGACTCAGACCACGAGCTGGATGCGGTCTATTCAAACGTCATCATGTATGACCTTATGGATAACCTGAACACCATGGACACCCAGACCAACAACCTCAAGGCCTTCAAGGAGTTTATTGAGGCAGGCGGCAACGGAATCCATGAATTCACCAGCGCCATTCAATACACATATAATCTGAATTTCGACATTTACACCCGCGACGATGACGACGCGATTGTGAAGTCCGACGTCATGTCCCTGATGAACGGACTCATGAGCAACATGTACGGCGGCAACTTCAGCAGCTATTTTGATGGCATGGGCTCTTTCTTTTCAGACTTTGACGTCTGGGAGGAAATGCTTTCAGGTGACGGCGATCAGCTCATTAACGACACCGTTTTGGGTCAATACGATATCGTCTATGGCAACTGGCCGGAAAAATATGACGAGGTTGTTTTGATTGTCAACAGCCGCAACGAGGTCAGTGACCTCGTGCTGTACACGCTCGGACTCAAAACCGAGGCCGAGATGACTGCCGACCTGGAAGCCTCCATGAATCAGGAGACAATAAACGCTGATATCGAAAGCTGGAGCTATGAGGATCTCTGTGACAGAAGCTTTAAGCTCATCAGCCGTCCCGAGTACTACGTATATGACGAGATCAGCGGCGGATATACCGATATCTCCGCAACAGATACCGGCATGATCTATCTCTACGACTCTGCCGACGTAGGCACAACTCTCAAGATTGTCGGCATCGTCCGCCAGAACGAGGATGCTGTCTCCGCCATGATGTCCGGTGCAATCGGCTACACCTCCGCACTCACCGACCACATCATTGAAGCCTCCGCAGGCTCTGATATAGTTGAGGCCCAGCTCGCGGATCCCGACATCGACATTATTCTCGGCCTGCCGTTCGCCACAGGCGATGAGCCCGAGCCGACCGAGGACGAGATCCGCGCCGCGGTTGATGAACACATCGCAGGTCTTGATGTTTCCAAACAGGCCATGCTCTACACCGATATAATGGCCACGCCCTCCGACGCATATGTATCCGAGATTGTCGAGCAGAACATGGCAGGCATGACACGCGAATACATCGAGGAAATGATGATCAACAGCTATTCTGAGGAAATGGGTGTTGACCCGGAGACAATCAGCGGTTATATTGCAGACATGGACGACGCGACGCTCATGTCCTACGTCCGCGAGATGATGATTGAAGGTGTCAAGGAGCAGTATTCTGAAGCAACCAGAGCACAGCTCGCCCAGATGACATCTGAGCAGCTTGCGATGACGCTCACACACTCCGAGCTTACACTCGAGCAGTATGAGTATGTTTTTGAAGATCAGCTCCCCCCGACTCTCTCTGAGGGCAGCTATGATAACAACATGAAGCTTCTCGGCTATGTCAACCTCGACAGCCCGAGCTCAATTAACCTCTACGCCTCCAGCTTCTCCAACAAGGATGAGCTCGCCCGTATAATCGACGAGTACAACGCCTCTGTTGAAGACGCGGATGATGAGCTGTCCTACACCGACTATGTTGCACTGCTCATGAGCTCAATTTCCACCATCATCAACGCCATAAGCTATGTGCTGATCGCCTTCGTTGCCATCTCACTGGTGGTTTCCTCCATCATGATCGGCATCATCACATATATTTCCGTGCTTGAGCGCACCAAGGAAATTGGCATCCTGCGTGCAATCGGCGCTTCCAAGCGCGATGTCTCCAACGTGTTTAATGCGGAGACACTGCTCATCGGCCTTGTTGCCGGATTAATCGGCATCGGGCTCACATTGCTGCTGAACATCCCCATCAACGCAGTAGTCCAGCATCTGACGGGCATTGAGAGCCTGAAGGCGATCCTGCCGGTCAGCGGTGCTGTGGCTCTGGTTGTTATATCAATGATTTTGACCTTCATATCGGGACTCATCCCCTCTGGATTTGCAGCCAAGCGGGACCCGGTCGAGGCTTTAAGGACTGAGTAAAATGCATTATTTAAGACAGGGCAAGGAGTTTTACCGCAGCACACTGATGCTGATGCTGCCCATGATTCTTCAAAACCTTGTCACCAACTTCATGCAGCTCGCCGACACCTTCATGGTCGGCGCACTGGGCGAGACGGAGCTCGCCGCTGTCTCGATGGCAAACTCCGTCTTCTTCGTGCTTTCGCTGCTCATTTTCGGTATCCAGAGCGGTACCGGCGTTCTTGTCGCGCAATATTACGGTCGCGGCAACAAGGAGGCTATCAACAGGGTCATGGGCATGGGCTACTATGTCTCACTTACGCTGACCCTGCTGGTCGCACTTTTCGCCTGCTTCTTCCCGATGGATATGATGCGCCTTATAACCAACAACGCAGATCTGCATGTACCCGGCGCGGAGTATGCGCGCATTGCGGGCTTCTCCTATGTGTTTATGGCTATAAGCGGCATCTACATCTCCGTGCAGCGCAGCATGTCAAACCCGCGCCTGGGCGCCATTGTGCTCACGATATCCGGCGCTATGAACATCCTGCTAAACTATATGTTCATCTTCGGCAAATTTGGCGCCCCCGCCATGGGCTGCGCAGGAGCTGCCTTTGCGACGCTTCTCAGCCGCATTTTCGAGGTAATCGTCATCGTGATCTACGCCTCACGCAGTAAAAACCTGAAGCTGCGCATCCCTCTGCTGCTCAAGCCCGGGGCTGTTATCGCAAAGGATTTCTTCAAGTTTTCCATGCCGGTCATATTAAACGAGGGTATGTGGAGCATCGGCACGGCAATTTTCTCCGTTATAATAGGGCACATGCCTAACAGCACACCCCTTATTGCCGCCTACACCGTTGCGGGCAACATTGACCGCATGGCAGCGGTCGGACTGTTCGCATCCGGCAACGCCGCCGCGGTTATAATCGGGCGGGAAATCGGCTGTGGTGAGGAAAAAGATGTATACGGCAAGGGCATTGCCCTAAACGTCATCTGCTTCATCATCGGCGTTATCAGCATGGGTATTCTGCTTATCATTAGAGCCACCGCGCTGGATAACTTCATTTTCCCGCTCATGAACGTCTCCGCATATGGCGGTCAAATTGCAAAATTCATGCTCCTGGCAACGGCCATCGTCATGCCGCTTCGTGCGGTGAACCTCTGCAACGTCTGCGGCGTGTTTCGGGGCGGAGGCGACGTGCGGAGGGCTCTTTTATGCGACGTGCTGCCTCTCTACTTCATCTGTATCCCGTCAGCAGCACTCTGCGGCCTGGTGTTCCACCTCGACATCTATGCAGTGTATCTCTGCATAGTTTTGGACGAGTTTTTAAAGGTCTTTCTCTGTTTCCCGCGACTTTTCAGCGGAAAATGGATAAATAACGTCACAAAAGACATAATTGCATAGAAAATTCGCCCCGGTGTGCCCCGGGGCGAATTTGATTTGTTCATATTTTTATGTTAGTCTTGTCGCATTCGGTCGAAAGGAAAAAACAGATGACAAAAGCATTTACAAAAACAACAACTATTATTCTATCGCTTGTACTTATATTAACACTGGCTGGCTGCGGACAGGAGCCGGAGCCTGACCCGCACGAGGGCATGATCTACGTAAACACAGGCGGCGAATATAACTGGCTGTATCCGCAGGATTTCCCCGCCGCTGACTACAGGAAAGAGGATTTCAGCTCTGACGGCACTATTGTTACATACACCGGAACTGACTATGAGGCCCGGCTCGGCGTCGATGTTTCCTTCTATCAGGGTGACATTGACTGGGAGGCAGTGCGCGAGGCAGGCGTTGAATTTGCGATGATACGCTGCGGCTTTCGCGGCTCGTCTGAGGGCGTCATGTACGAGGATGAAAAATTCCACCAGAACATGGAGGGCGCACTTGCCGCCGGACTCGATGTCGGGGTGTACTTCTTCTCCCAGACCACCGGCGCCCGTGAGGCGGCCGAGGAAGCTGAGTTTGTCCTCGATCTTATTGAGCCTTATGATATCACCATGCCGGTTGCCTTTGACTGGGAGGAGCTTCCTGACTCACGCGCGCAGGACATCAGCCCGGCCAGTCTGACCGCCTCCGCGGTGGTCTTCTGCGAGATTATTGACGATGCCGGATACGAGCCCGCTGTCTATTTTTACCGCAAACAGGGCTATTATGACTATGACCTTGCAAAGCTTGCAGACTACAGGCTCTGGATAGGCTCTCCCGGTGAGTGGCCGGACTTCTATTACGAGCACAGTCTCTGGCAGTTCTCGTTCACAGCGCGTATCCCCGGCATTGATGCAGATGTGGACCTAAACCTCGAGTTTGACCGCATTACCCCCTTGCCATCACCCTCTGCCTCACCTGAGGCGTAGATGATTGGAGCTATAAATAGTGCAGTGACCAAAATTATGGTCACTGCACTATTTTTCTCTAACAAGAGTTCATTTTTAGTTTAGCCGGCGATTATTTTTCGCAGCTCGTCTTCCATATTTGTTCTCTCCCACGCGACGTCCAGCTCCTCGCGCCCCATGTGACCGTAGGCAGCCAGCGCGCGGTACTGGGGCTTCTTGAGCTCCAGATCACGAATGATCGCAGACGGGCGAAGGTCGAATATCTTGTTCACCGCAACTTCGAGATCATGATCGGGTACAGTTCCCGTACCAAAGGTGGTGACGTTGACCGAGACAGGATTCGCAACACCTATGGCGTAGGCGAGCTGCACCTGGCAGCGCCTTGCAAGCCCTGCCGCAACGATGTTCTTAGCCACCCAGCGTGCCGCGTACGTCGCGCTGCGGTCAACCTTGGTCGGATCCTTGCCGGAGAATGCGCCGCCGCCGTGGGGCGCGCTGCCGCCGTAGGTGTCAACAATGATCTTGCGTCCGGTTAGACCCGAGTCCGCGACCGGGCCGCCCCGCACAAAGCGACCGGTGGGATTGACATAGATTTTAATGTCGCCCTTATTCAGTTCATGGGGAATTGTTGGCAGAATTACAAGTCTCGTCAGATCCTCACGTATCTGCTCAAGGCTTACATTCTCATCGTGCTGGGTCGAGAGAACGACAGTGTCGACTCTCAGCGCGTTGCCATCGCCGTCGTACTCAATCGTGACCTGGGTCTTTCCGTCGGGGCGCAGATAATTAACTGTGCCGTCCTTGCGAACCTGAGTCAGACGTTTGGCAAGCTTGTGTGAAAGTGAGATGGGCAGGGGCATAAGCTCATCCGTCTCGTCACAGGCATAACCGAACATCATGCCCTGATCGCCTGCCCCGTTCTCGAGATCGTCGCCAAGGGCGCCGGCCTTTCTCTCAAACGACTCATTGACACCCATGGCAATATCAGGCGATTGCTCGTCTATTGCAGTGAGCACGGCACAGGTACTGCCGTCAAAGCCGTAGTTTGCGTTATCATAGCCGATATCGCAGACGACCTCGCGGGCTATGCGCGGAATATCAACGTAGCAGCTCGTCGAAATTTCGCCCATTATGTAGATCATACCGGTTGTCGCGGTGCACTCACAGGCGACATGACCATTCGGGTCCTGCTCCAGGATTGCGTCAAGG
>CAZHUG010000013.1:0-44302 GCA_964535405.1 uncultured Oscillospiraceae bacterium
ATCGTCGTCAACAAGTGGGACCTCGTTGAGAAGGACGACAAGACTATGGACAAGCAGCGCAAGGAGGTCTATCGTGACCTTGCATACATGACATATGCGCCCGTGCTGTTCATATCCGCACTGACGGGTCAGCGGGCTGACCGCATTTTTGAGCTTGTGAACTACGTGAACGACCAGAGCGCGATGCGCATAACCACGGGTATGCTCAACAACATTCTCTCGGATGCACAGGCGAGGCAGCAGCCCCCGACGGACAAGGGCCGCCGCCTGAAGATTTACTATATGACACAGACGGGGATAAAGCCGCCGAACTTTGTAGTGTTCTGCAACAGCCGCGAGCTTTTTCATTTTTCATATCAGCGCTATATCGAGAACCAGATCAGGGCGGTCTTCGGCCTTGAGGGCACGCCGATTCGTATGGTTATACGTCAAAAGGGGGATACCGAATAATGCTGATCACCGTCATGCTCATTGCTACGGCAGCCATTGCATATTTTCTTGGAAGCATAAACGGCTCTATAATAGTATCCAATGTTATGTTTCGCAGTGATGTGCGTGAACGCGGCAGCGGAAACGCAGGCTTAACGAATTTCTACCGCAACTTTGGCATCAAGGGAATTGCCGGGGTTGTGGGCATTGATGTTGCCAAAGGTGTTCTGGGTGCGCTCATCGGCGGCTGGCTGCTTACATTCACGGCGCCTGAGACGCCTGAGACTATGGCGGCGTATTTTTTGGACACGGGCCATATGTTTGCCGCGGTGTTCGTGGTTTTGGGGCATGTGTTCCCGGTGTTTTACGGTTTTCGCGGCGGCAAGGGCATCCTGTGCGGCGTGTCCGCAGCCTTTGTGGTTGACTGGCGTGCGGGCATGATCTGCCTGCTGGTTTTCGGCATTGCATTTGGACTGACCCGCTTTGTCTCGCTCGGCTCTATTTTGGGAGCGCTGAGCTTCCCCATCTCCATGCTCGGACTGGGTCACACAGGACTGCCCGTGACGCTGAGTTTGATTGCGGTTGCTATGATAGTGATAAAGCACGGCGGGAACATAGTGCGTCTCATAAGGCGCAAGGAACCAAAATTTGAATTTAAGCGCGACATAACACATAAATTGGACGAAGATAAATTTTAACGGAGGCCGAGAGTATGCTGGAACTTCAAAACATAAGCTATGTTGCCGACGGAGAAGACGGCAGCAAAAAGGAAATATTGCGCGATGTGAGTCTGACGGTAAGCGAGCGCTTTGTGGCAATTACCGGGCCTAACGGCGGCGGCAAGTCCACCCTGGCAAAGGTCATAGCAGGCATCATTAGGCCCACATCCGGGCGCGTTCTCCTCAATGGCGAGGATATAACCGGGCTGAGCGTCACAGAGCGTGCGAAACGCGGCATAAGCTTTGCTTTCCAGCAGCCTGTGCGCTTCAAGGGCATCACGGTGTTTGATCTGCTCTGCCTGTCAGCAGGCAAGCAGCTATCGGTCAGTGAGGCCTGTGAGTTCCTCTCAAGAGTGGGAATGTGCGCCCGCGACTATGTCAATCGTGAGGTCAATGCAAGCCTTTCGGGCGGTGAGCTCAAGCGGATTGAGATCGCCACGATTTTAGCGCGCGGCACGAAGGTCTCAATTTTCGACGAGCCAGAGGCAGGCATAGACCTGTGGAGCTTTACGAACCTTATAGCGGTGTTTGAGCGCATGTACGAGCAGATAAACGGCAGTATAATCATCATTTCTCATCAGGAGCGGATTCTGGAGATTGCAGATAAGATTGTTGTTCTTGCCAGTGGGAGCATAACAGACCTTGGTCCGAGAGACGAAATTCTGCCCAAGCTCATAAATCCTGCGGGCGCCTGCGCGCGCCTCGAGGCAATTTAAGGAGAGGCACATATGGATAAGATACAGAAAGAGCTGCTGGCTCAGATAGCTGACTTGCACGATGTTCCTTTGGGAGCATATAACATACGCTCAGACGGTGAAACAGCCTCGCGCAATACCACCGCGAACATAGACATCGTGAGTAAACAGGATAAACAGGGCATAGACATAATCATAAAGCCCGGCACGAAGAACGAGAGCATGCACATACCTGTCATTATCGCGAAAAGCGGCCTCAAGGAGATGGTGTATAATGATTTCCACATAGGCGAGGACTGCGACGTCGTCATCGTCGCCGGCTGCGGCATCTCCAACTGCGGCGATCAGGAGTCGAGGCATGACGGCATACACAGCTTTTTTGTCGGCAAGAACTCGAAGGTCAAGTATGTCGAGAAGCACTACGCCGAGGGCGACGGCAGCGGCGCGCGTGTAATGAACCCTGTGACGGTTATAGAGCTTGCCGAGGGTTCATATATGGAGATGGACACAGTTCAAATAAAGGGCGTGGACAGCACCAAACGCGTCACACAGGCGAAGCTTGAGAGCGGCGCGACGCTGATCATACATGAAAAGCTCATGACACATGGCGAGCAGTATGCCGAGACTGAATTTTCTGTGGACTTGGATGGCGATGACTGCAGCACGAATCTCGTCAGCCGCAGTGTGGCAAAGGGCAACTCCCGCCAGCTTTTTGTGTCGAAGATAAACGGCAACGCAAAGTGCGCAGGGCACTCCGAATGCGATGCGATAATTATGGACAATGCATCTGTGAGCGCAATTCCGGAGATAAGCGCGAACAACGTCGAGGCGAGCCTTATTCACGAGGCGGCGATCGGCAAGATTGCCGGTGAGCAGATAACCAAGCTGATGACCCTCGGTTTGACAGAAAATGAGGCGGAGGAACAGATTGTAGCAGGCTTTTTGAAGTAAAACTATTGACAAGCATCCCGGTTTCTGTTAAGATAACCCTTGCACTGCATGGGGGATTAGCTCAGCTGGGAGCGCGAGCTGGTCGGTAACACACCCCCCAAAAAATAGCACCCGGATGAATGGCATTCTCCACCGAATGAATGGCATTCAAAATTGGCCTCGATGTTCCTCACTTTTGAGGGTAGCACAGCCGGGATACGAATGAATGGCACTATAACGCAAAAAATGGTAATATATGGGGGCGTGGCGCAGCTGGGAGAGCGAGCTGGTCGGTAACACACCCCCCAAAAATAGCACCCGGATGAATGGCATTCTCCACCGCACGAATGGCATTCAAAAACCATCATTATGGCAGTCCATTTTGAGGGTAGCACAGCCGGGATACGAATGAATGGCACTACAGCACAAAAATGGTAAAATATGGGGGCGTGGCGCAGCTGGGAGCGCGTCTGAATGGCATTCAGAAGGTCAGGGGTTCGATCCCCCTCGTCTCCACCAAACACCTCAAAGCCTTGAAAACACTACGTTTCCAAGGCTTTGTTTATTTTGCCACATGGCTCCTTTTGGTGTGATTTTTAACCTTGCGCCCGAATGCGCTATACCCCCGTAAAATTACTTTATTGCTCGGGATTTCTTGGTGAAGCATGGCGATTCAGGTCGATTCCAGGGAGTGTAAAGGCAAAAACTATGATCCCTCGCTTTCGAAACACTTTGAAAAATTCTGCGGAAGAATGGCATTCAAACGGCTTTCGTCATAACCACCAAATGCTATCAAGACAGCTTTCCGGCCGTTGGTTCGCCGCCAAATGTCCAATTGATTTTATATTCATAGCCTGTTCCGATTTCCAGCCTTTCAATGAACTGCTCGATTATCTCCTGTTGCTCAGGCAAGAGGAGTCGTTGAAGTGTACCCTCATCACTGAAATCCATGGTGCTGCAAAGCAAAAAGAGCTTGTTCCGTCGGCGTTTTTGCTCCGCCTCCAAGTCGCCTAGCAACGCAATCTCGTTCTCTATATCTGCAATTCGTTCCTCGGTTCGCTGTATTAAATCTCGAATCAAAACGGATCCAAAGGCGCTCTGCCCCTTGATGACCTCAACTACCTCACGCTTTAGGTCATCGAGGGACTTTTTCTCTTTTTCTCGCTCGTATTTAAGGCGGGCTATCTGTTCCGCCGGAGAATTTTGGTAAGGAACGGTTACCTTCAGATTATTCACATTTTCAGGTAAAATGACCTGCGAAACAACGCTCAGAATCATACGATCAACAGTTTTGGCGGAGTAGTTCCATTGACCTGTGCAGTGCGCTCTGTTAGCGCAAATGTATTTTATTCTAATATATTCAACAGTATCACCATTCCTCTTTTCTCGAGTCTTTTTATTGCAAGTGACGGTCATCCTTTTTCCACAATGCATGCAGTACATAACTTCGGAGAGCAGAACCGATGCTCTATGAACTGATCGTAATCCTCTTGGAGGCTCAAGCTTGTTTTTCTCCACCTGTTTTTGTGCCTGCGCAAAGGTGTTGTCATCAATTATCCTCAAAAATGGAATATTATCTGAAACAGCATCCCCAAATCTCAACACCCCTGTGTACGCAATATTCCTGAGCATATTCCTGATTGATGCCGTCCCCCAATTATTACCCTGCTTCGTCTTTATATCCTGCAAGTTGAGATAAGAGGCGATTCGATGCGTCCCCATTTTCCCCTCGCAGTACATTGTAAAAACCTTTCTTACCACCTCTGCTTCCGAGTGATTCACCGTGATATCGTGGACATCATGGCCGCGTTTGTTGACACGCCCCATTTTCAGCAAATCATATCCGTAGGGAGCGACTCCCCCAGTAAACACACCTTCGCGAGTCAACTGCTCCATCCGTGTTTTGGTTCGAATGGAGGTTTTGATACTCTCACCAGAGGATTGCCAATAACGGATGTAGTTGAGCAACTTGTCTACGTGATCCTCGAAGCGTTGCTCGCCCTCAATAACGCTCCAGACTTCAATGCCATTCTTAACAAACCACTCCACCACGAAGGGTGTTTCATCGTCCCGCCGACCAAGTCGGTCAAACATAAAGACCAACAGCACATCGAACCGCTTATGCAGAGTTGCTTTCTTAATTTCTTGTAGGGCTTCCCTATCTTTCGAGGATACCTTGAACCCTGACACACCCTTTTCGGAGAACTCCTGAACAATGTGCCAGCCTTTTGATTTGGCAAACTCACGGCAAGCTTCGCGCTGCATAGGTATGTCCTCCTTGTCTACTTGACCAAGCGTAGATACGCGATAGAGACAATATACTCTTTTTATAAAATAACACTCCCTTCATGCTTATTGTAACGCAGGGAGAGTATGTTGGGCTTACAAGTCATCACAACATTCAACAGCGCTTGATTTGTGATGAGACAGGTAGGAACCTCTGGGGGCAAGCGTTAGGATAATCTTTTCATGATAAAAAAGTTATTGCATATTTCTCAAGTTCAAGATATAATAGTAGCTAATAAATTAGCTACTATTTGGGAGATGCGTTATGAAGGTTGATCTTGAGAATATTATTCCTATATCAAAAGTTAATCAAAATTTTTCGTCTGCTTCAAGAGCGACGGACAAGTTTGGTTCTATAGTGATTATGAAAAATAACAATCCAAAATATGTACTGATGACCATTGAAGAGTATCAACGCCTTGAACATCGCCCTGAGGCCAAAGATAAGAATGGCAAGAGGTGAGGTCTGATGCATCAAATAAATAAGAGTGACAGTGTTTTTATAAAGTCATCTTTGCATACTATTGCCCCGTATGTTGGAAAACTCAGACCAGAGATTGTAAGTACTCTTATAGATACTTATGTGCTAGAGAAACAGACAATACTTGACCCGTTCTGCGGGTCGGGGACGGTTCCATTAGAGGCATGGATCAAGGGCTATAAAACTATAGGAATTGATTTGAACTATTATGCCGTCGTCTTAACAAAGGCAAAGCTTAATCCCTACTTATCTCTCGATAAAGCAATGATTGCTTTGGAAGATAATGCAACAATAGTTGAAAGTTTAAAAACAAATTACGAAGTCGAAAATGTTCCTGAGTGGGTATCAAAATTCTTTCATCCAAATACTTTGAACGAGATAATGGTGTGGATGGATGTTTTAGTGAAAAAAGAAGACCATTTTCTCATCTCGTGCCTATTAGGAATATTACATCACCAAAGGCCGGGGTTCTTATCTTATCCTAGTAGCCATGGAGCTCCTTATTTGAGAGATGGCAAATATCCAATTGATATGTACCCAGAGATGTATGAGTATCGTAATGTTTTCGAAAGATTAAAAAAGAAAGTAATTCGATCATATAAAGAAATGCCGGAATTAGATTTTTCAATTGAACGTGATGTTTATCACATCAATACTGCAGATTTTAATGAATTTATTGAAGAAGATGTTGCGATTATCACAAGTCCGCCGTATATGAAATCACTAACTTATGCCAGAGATAATCGACTTCGACTATGGTTCTTGGGCTATTCAGAATGGGAGCAGCTTGATAAATCGATTTCAATAAATAAGCATGATTTTTCTGATTTAATGGCTCAATGTTTTAAGTCATGGGCAAAAATCCAACGAAAAGGAAACTATTGCATACTGGTTGTGGGCGATATTATTTTTGATCGTTCGAAAAAGCAAAGTATACCTAATTTGATATGCGATTTAGCTGCAAAATCTGATTATGATTTTGTCGAGATAATTGATTACCCCATAAACATAAATAGGAAAGTAGTAAAGACCGAGTCACAAATTAAGACAGAAAAAATTTGTATTTTCCAAAGGAGATAAAGAATGAATGATGCTTTCTTGGGAATTGATATACAAGGCTACGTAATTGATGGATATATAGGCGGAGGCGCTATAGGCATAATATATCGCGCCCACAATGCTACTGTCGAAGATGATCGTGCAATAAAATTTATACCTATTGACGAGGGTTCATTAAGAGACGGTTGGGAAAATGAAATAATTAAGGTTAATAAGCTAAAAAAGCATGATAGTGTTGTAAAATATCATGCTCACGATAAAATTCAAATTGAAGAAAAAAATTATTTATATATTATGTGGGATTATATTGAAAATGATAGTTTGAAGTCTATGGTGGACAACCGACGCCTATCCGTTAATATGCTTGTTGATATTGTTGAATGTTGTTTACGTGTTTTACATGCATGCTCGGCCGTTGGCATTGTCCACGCAGACTTACATAGTGGAAACGTTCTTATCGAGAAAGTTAATTTGCTTAATATCGACAATACATTCAGAAAAATATGGGTAACTGATTTTGGTTATTTGACTCAATATTCTGGAAAAGATTATTTAGATGATTTTGATGGCTTAAACAGAATTATTCAAGAGTCGTTGAGATCTATTAATTATAATCAACTTAATGGAGAAAATAAGAAAATATATAGTTTCTTAAAACATGAGTTTCCTAAGTACTTACTAGAAAGCAACCCGATAATGGGTGAATATGTCAGAAATGCAAGTGTTTTGCTTTCACTTATGAAATCAAAAATTAGTAGTATCAATGAAAAGAAAAGCGATGTGATAATTGGTGTTGGAGATTTTTTAGCAGCCGAACATTTAGGCGATTATTTTGATGAGTGGAAAGCTTTATTTGTTCCCAAATTTATTGGTGTTGATGAAATAGTTAGTAGAAATATTAGTGTTTTAACTGGATTGCGTGGCTGTGGTAAAACTATGCTATTTAAGCGCTTATCCTCATATTTTAATTGCAAACTCGGAAGTTCCAATATTCCCGGTAGTGATGGGTTTTATGGTTTTTACCTTAATGCGAGAAATATTCCTGAAGCCTTCCCCTGGCTACCAGATAGTAAAAAAGAAGAAGCGCGTAATCAAGTTATTAACCACTTTAATCTCAGTTGGTGTGCTGAGGTGCTGAACTGGATTAAAGAAATAAGCAAAGTGGAGCAATACGATTTAACTTTTTTGAACCAGTTCTTTAAAAAATTCTATCCAAAATACTTTACATCCGGTAGTAATTTGCAAAGCATATACTATTTAATTGAGCTGATAAATAATGAAATAATTAGTTCTCGGCTCCAAAGCAGTTATCAGAGCAAAGACTGGCCTTTGGCGAGTTATGATTTTTTGGAATTGCTCGTTAAAGAAATCAAGACAAATATCCCTGAAACTGAAAAAAAGCCATTCTATTTTTTTCTCGACGACTATTCAACACCTATGGTTCGGGAAGCGACTCAAAAAATTCTTAATCCAGTAATTTTTAGACGATCAGCGGATGTAATTTTTAAAGTTTCAACAGAAAGTGTGGAAAGTTTTGTGCCTGTTGGTTTAAATGGTAAATCTTTAGAAGAAAAAGCCGATTATACATTAATTGATTGTGGGACAATGACTCTGACAAAGAGCATTTCTTATATCAAAGACACTTTATCAGCTATTCTTAAACCTAGAATTGAGCGCCATCCTTTACTAAAAGGACGGTCTCTGAATCTAGAAAAGCTGCTTGGAAAAACTAGATTAAATAATGAAAGTATTGCTAAGACAATTATCGATGGCAAAGGATCGTACTACTATCAAGGATTAACTATATTTTGCAACATTTGGTCGAGTGATGTGCGCGAAATGGTTAATATTCTTGCAGAAATGATAAGCAATGAAAGTGAAGATAATTTATCAAAAAAAAGCTTTCCAATAATTTCTGATAGCATACAACACGAGATATATGTGCAGATGGGTGGGCAGTACATGAGTCTGCTAAATGCTGCTACAAATCCTGAGACATATAATCAAGACACCGACAGAGACCACGTATATGCAAGACATCTTGTTTCAATTGTCAAAGCTTTTCAGGAAATTGCTTCGTTCGAAATGAAAACCAAGACTTCGAAAAATCAAGATAGAATAACAATAAAAAAAGCTAGGAAAATAGAAATTACCAATTTAAATAACGAATTGCCGGATGATATTAGAGCGTATTATACGGGTTTAATAAGATACGGAATTTTTGTGCGTGATTACAGGGGTAAAAGTATCCGAGGCAAGGTCGTTCCGAGGCTGGTTTTAAGAGGCTTGCTTATACCCTATTTTAAAATTACTTTTTCAAAGCGAGATAATATTTCAATGTCTTGGGACGATTTCACAGAGTTTCTTAGAAATCCAGACTCCTTTGCGGAGCAATGGAAAAAGAATGACAGCAACACATTGAAAAACAACAGCGATACTCAAACGGGCGAGAATGTTTATCAAATGTCACTTTTCACGGAGGCAAATTAAAATGATTAGCTCAAATTTAATACCTCTAGTTGAACCCGTTGACTTTTCGTCATTTTCTATAAATAAATCGCGCTTACTAATAACTTCAGAGGGATTTGAGGAGCGATCCTTGAGCTTTCTTTCTCAGGAGCTTCCTAAATGCTTCGATAAAATAATAATTTCAAAATATTATCCGCTAAAAAAATCTAGGTATAATGAGCTCTTAAGTGTTATTTACAAACATTACTCTAACGATGTAGTTCATGAGATAACGTTCAATAGAATTGAACCATTCCTATTTGAGATAGAAATGCAAGAGCATCTCGCTGAGTGTTCTTCGCAATTTGATGAGATCGTCTTAGATATTTCGGTTATGTCAAAATATATGATTATGCAAATAATGAGTTTACTCAAGGATTACTCCGGTGAACTCCGTGTAATATATACGGAGCCCATGCAGTATGCTCCATTAAAAGAAAGCGAGCTTCTTGAGGAGCAGACTAGTGCAACAGTTTTACCTTCTGTTGGTGTGCAAAATATTATTAGGACGCCATTACTAACTAGTTTGATAATGCAGCAAAGCCCTTCTATGCTTGTTACGTTTTTATCGTTTAATGAGCAGTTAATAAGGGCGCTACTATCAGAATGTAATCCCGCAAGATTGATGCTTATTAATGGAGTACCGCCCCATCTAGCTTGGCGAGAAGCTGCTATGAATGACATCCATAAAAATATAATAAAAGAGTACTATCGTGATAATCAAACAGATAAAGACGGATTATTAGTGCGAAAATGCAGCACGTTGAATTACACCGAAACATTCGAACTTATAGCTGACATCTATAAAAAATTCGGTGAAGACTACCGCATAATTCTATCGCCTACAGGAAGTAAGATGCAAGCAATAGGTTGCGCATTAATAAAAAATTGTTGTGAAGATATTCATATAGAATATCCGACACCTGAGAGCTATTATGTTGACGGTTTCAGCAGCTCTGAAATTCGAGAAATACATCAAGTTTATTTCTCGAATTTTCAAAGCCATATACAGTTGTTATCAGGTGAGTATTGCCTCAATGGGTAATTGTTTCATACAACTGACTTCCCACGGCTTTTAGCTTCCGTTTGAGGTCGCTCCAATGTCGGCGCGAATTGCCTATCTCAGACAAAACTTCCTAGACACGCATTGCTAATCCTTTTGTTCTTCATTTTAGCGCCATATGAATGCGCCTATTATCAAATAATTGGATATTTAATGATTTTAACAACTGGCAGTGTACAGTTCCAGATTGAGATGGGATGGATCAGAATGGAAAGAATCCGTGCTATGAGACCAAAATTTCACAATAAACTTATAAGGAGTCAGGCTAGGAGTGTATGTAATTCGTGATTCTGATGCCAACGCTGGCCTGACAATAAATTTTGTGAAATATTGTGTTTATACTGTATCTTTTGTAACCTGACGGGCAAGGTTAGTTAGATTGTTCTTCTCAAGTTTACCGGTAAGCTGTTTTTTAAACTCCGAATAATATTTCCCCCAAATATCTTCGTGGCGCGAGAGTCTAATCAAATGTTCAGGTATTGAATCGGATAGCAGGATGAAACAACGGCAGATCACCTCATAGGCCAACGTATCAAATATGTTGATTCCTTCTGCCGCTTGCGAATGATGGGAAGCACCTCGTCAAAAATCCAACGCTCGAAACGCTCCGCAGCGGGGAGCTCGGAGCGAGCAATCAGGCGGTAGAGGTCACCCTCGGGGATGAAGTTGCGCTCCTGCACACCTCCGGCAGAAAGGGAGTCACGTTTGGGCGGGTAAAATGTCCACTTTTTCGGCGGTGGGGGCGCAAAGCTTTTACCGGGCAGAGATGACGAAAGTACAGGGGCAGCTCTCGAACCTAAAACGGCCTCAACTGCATTGTTAAACCTCATGCCGCAAATCTTGGTGAGATAGTCAAGAGCGGAGCGACCGCCGATCTTACCACGATTCCAAATCCACTTGCCATTGGAGATGACAAGGCTACCGTGGCTGACAGTTCGTGACTCACCGGGCGAGCGTGTCTCGGCCAGCTCGCCCGGATCACAGTTGCGCAGATAAGAGAGAGGATCGCTCTCCCGTGCCGCCGCAATCGGCTCATTGTTTACCCACGGCATGGCATCACCCCTGCGTCTGTTGTACCGCCAGCCGCCACCTGTTGAACTGGAGCGCCTCCTGCCGGACATCCTCACAGCAGCAGACCTCAAGCGGACACGGCCGATCCTCGCCACCGTGTAGATATCGGGATATCCCCCCCGTTTTTTGCGTTGATGATATTCAGTTCAGTAATGTTTTCGCCGCTGTAGCATGCCATTCATACGGCTGTGGAATGCCATTTGACCGGCTGTTGGTATGCCATTCATGCGGTTGACGGAATGCCAATCTTGTGGTAGAAACGCCTCTATTTAAAAACTTACTGACTTTGATATGGTTTGCGAAGATTAATCTAAAAAAGCCTTGAAAACACTGTATTTATTGACTTTTGGGGGAGCGTTTCCGACCAGCCCGGCAGCGCGTCTGAATGGCATTCAGAAGGTCGGGAGTTCGATCCTCCTCGTCTCCACCACAATCTGTCTAAAAACTCGCTAAATTAGCGAGTTTTTAGCATTATATAGGCCTTTTATGCCTGTAATAATGATGGTAAAAGGATATTTCTATCCTTTCATTCCTTCTATGAGCGCGGGAACTCGGACGAGCGTTATCGCTCGCCTGAGATTGTACGCCAGTAAAGAGAGACCCATTTCGGCGCTTACTTTTTCTTTCCCTCTGCACAAGAAATGGTGCGCCCCGTGATACATTTCACAGTTCCGAAGGGGTGCTCAACCGTACACATACGCTGCTTTAGCTTTGCCTTGTCCTCTCTGATGTGGAGAACAACTACCTTCGCCGCATAATCCGTGCGATCCAGCGTGTGGTTGTAGGACTGATCCTCGCGTTTGCCGGTATCTGCTGTAATCTCTGACTGCACCGTACATTTTCACCGGCACACAGTCGGTGTCAGTGCCTAAACTCGGCAGTCTTACGATAACTGGATATAATAGCAAATTGGGCAACCGTTGCTTCGAGGACAAAAAAGAGCGTGAAGATGACAATGGGAATTATGTCGGATATTGTAAAGAATTGAACCTAAATTCGGATATTATGAGCAAAGAAAAATGGGCGGTTCATATTATCAACGCAAGAACAGCGAAAATGGTATCAAAGATTTTGGAGCTATTCCGCTTATAGGATTATAATGCAGTACAAATGTTAGAAATAGGAATTATAAAAAGGAAGGAGCATCGAAGCGATGCTCCTTCCTTTTTATAATTGACGCCAATTGGTTTTGGATGTATAATATTTATGTCGTAATAATTTTTCTTTGAGGTGATATCTGTGTCGTTTAATTTTAATTGGAATGCCGTTAGTGGGGGTGCTCCATATGTAACAATATCTACGATATCTATTGCGTTCAATAGTGTCTCCATAGGCAAGCTCGGAAATCCCGAAAGAGTAATTGTTGGGTTTGATGAAGAACAATGTGCAATTGGTGTCAGGGCTTATTCCGGCGAACCAAATATAAAACCATACGATTTTGCAAATAAGGCGAAAAACGGATGGGTTCGCATTGGGTGCAGGGACTTTGTTAAGTATCTGAGTACCCTTACCGGAATCGAGTTTTATCCTGCCAAAAGGTATGTTGCGAGATTTGACGCACAAGCACAGGTGCTATTTGTACTGGTGTGCGAATCATCCGAAAGCGAAACGAATCAAGAAGATGAATGAACCAGAACAAGAACAGCACAAGAACGGTTGACTTGCTGTGCGCTATTTGCTATAATACTATATGAGAATCCCTGCAAAATGGAAAAAGGACTTCGAAAGGGTGCAACCTTCCAAAGTCCTTCGGCAGGGCAACCGCGAAATCCAGTTGCAACGTGCCTACATACACCACGTATCGTAACACAAATCTCGCCCAGTTGCAAGACCTGCCGCCCAAGAAAATCATGGGAGGTTAGTTGTCGAGCAACTGGGCTTCTGTTTTTCAGTTCATATAATCTAAATTCATATGAGGTGATAAACATTTCAAACAGACGAGATAGACGCAGCAAAACGCTTCGTCAAGACCCTTTATTTATAAGGAACGAATACAATGGTGAATGTCTTTATGACATTCCGGGCTTAGCCAAATGTGAGGCAAAAGAGCGAAGCATACAGTTGATATCATTTAAGAGCATCAAGGCTGATGATTTTTCCAATGTCGGCAAAGCTGTTCATTTCTTTATTGATGATGCAGATTGCAGGAGGGTATACAATAATCCCAAGGCAAGTGTAAAGAAGTTGGCTCAATATCAATATGTATTGACACCCGACTTTAGTTTGTATCGGGATATGCCCATATGGATGCAAATTACAAATGTTGCTAAAAGCCGTTGGTGTGGAAGATATTGGCAAGACTTGGGCATTCCCGTAATTCCGACTGTTAGTTGGAGTACGAAACCAAGCTATGAGTTCGCTTTTTTAGGTTTAGCGCATGGAACAGCCGTTGCGGTGTCAACATTGGGTGTTCGTTCAGGCAAAATAGAGCGCGAATTGTTTCTTGCGGGATATGCAGAAATGATGGTTCAAATTGCGCCGGAGATGGTTTACTGTTATAGCAGACCGTTCCCAGAGATGGATGGAAATGTTGTGTGGATTGATTACCTTGAGACAACAAGGAGGGCAAGCTAATGGGCGGACGTGGAAGTAGTTCTGGAGCGGATTCTAGGCAAATTACTATGGATAGAGTATTGCTGATAAATGAAGTTGCAGAAATCCGTGATATTGCGAATGGAATCAGAGCGTCAATTGAAGGGATAGGAGGTTCTTCTGGCGGAGTTCCTGTTTTGCACAAAAAACAGTGTTTTTGTTGTGAAGAGTTCTCCTTACCTGTGTTGTCTGAATACGAGGAATGTGCCGTTTGCGGATGGGTAGATGACCCCTATCAAAATAAGCACCCTGATAGTTTGAATGGAAAAAATCTGCTTTCCTTGAATGAGGCACGCAAGCAGTATTTCGAAAAAGACAATTGACCAATTACTTTTTGCATGGGGAAGGCATCCATACTACAGAAGCCTTGACGAAAGACGAGAAACGGGAGCTTGTATACCTGCATCCAAAACCGAACAACATTTTTGCGCACTTCAGCTTGCAAAAATCAGTCCGCTTATCTGACGCAAAAGTTGTGTATACACACTACACCCCCGTTTTCCCCGTCAGCCGTGTCAGCAGGTATATCACACTACACCTTGTAAGTCTCCTATAGTTTTTATATTTGGTTGAGGTACAAATAAATAGCTAAAGCGCCGGATCATCCCGGCGCTTTTTTTGTTTCGGCATTTTAGCAACTTCCTGCTCCTTCTCCAGCCCAAGCTGCTTCTCGCTGATTTTGAAATCAATCTCGATATGGTTATATTCGAGATAAGGCAGGCCGCCTCGTCATATATGGCTCGGAAGACGCAACTGCCCGCTGGATTTTTAAGCGGCTATCTTGATGGCGACAGTCTGGATAAAATTGTGGACGGTTTCAAAGAGCAAAATTTTCCCTCTCTGACTGGAAAGCGCAGGTGGAACCGGGAGCCCAGCTCAAGCTTATATGCAATGAAAAGTATGCTGGCATCGTTTGCCTGCAAAAAACCATTGTACAGGACAAGTCAAAATTTAAATATGGTTTCACAGTATGTATATCTATGAAAATACTCATCCATCGATTATTACTGCCGAGACCTATGTCCAGGCACAGATTATGCGGCTGGGACGCTCGAAGGTGATGCAGCATGATCAAACCATGTCATATTGACAAGTAGACAAACAGTTATGTGAAAAACAATCTTATTGACAAGCAAAGTTAATAGAAGGGAATCTACTTTACAGGTTGAACCATCTGGATGTAGATTATGGCTATAATGTGAAAGATTTTGAGGTGGTTTTATGGGGCAGAATGAAGAAAAGGTAATGATCTATCTAAAATATGATTTAAATGACGAGAGAGTGCAATATCTAATTCGTACTGATGAAACGTTGGGTAAGCTAATTAAACACATCGGTACTAGCGAGTTAGATATAGAAAAGGATGGTTTTAAATGCCTTGTAAAGTATATTGTAGGGCAGCAGATAAGTGATAAAGCTCGTGAAACCATTTGGCAGCCAGCGAGAACGTAAACGCGGGCGCTCCCGTGCCTTGTCGAGAGACAAGTACGATCCTCGCGCGCAGCGCCGGGCGGTAACGTACCCGGTGAGCCGTAATGATCGGAGAGTGTCCGATATTTGTCAAAGTGCAGTGAGAGAATAATGCTCCTCACCCAATGCACTAAAACAAGGGGTTTGTATATGCTTATGAGTTAAAATAGTTAGAAATATTTTTTCCGGTGCGGCATCGACACTCCAAGGAATCGTTTCGGTTAGTGCATTTTCCGGCAAATGAGTATACTTGCACTTGCCAGATATTGAACAGTAAGCGCTTCTCTGCACCGCGAATGTAAATAGACAGCGGGTTATACGCTCCATAGTAAGCCAGTAAATTTGACTGCTATAAGGCAAAAACGTGCTTTCAACATGTCGTGAGAAATTCGGTTCTAACCGTGGCGAGCAAGGCGGAGTGGACTCCACTCCGCTTTTGCTCGCTGGTGGCAAAGCCCCCAGACCCCTAAGATCGCTCCGCGTTGCGGTGCGGCTGCGCAGCCTTTCGGCCGCTATTTTTGTTTGGTAAAGGGTTAACTGCACACCTCTCCGCTTCGAGTTCTGTGCGGTACTCTGAGATATTTTGGAGTCTGTACATATCGATTTTCGTCGTGAATTAGTACTGCGCTCGGTTGTACCAACAACACATCAAATAAAACAATGTAGCCCACGGCGTATGCCGTGGGCTACTTCTTGTCATAAGAAATATGTATGTATGTCTCCTATGCTTCTTTCATTTCCTTATCCAGCCAGAGCTGAAAAATCAGCTTGCCTGTCTCTGGATCACGGACGATGAGAGTCTGTGTCAGGTCATTTGTCACTCCCTGCAGGAATCCTAACATGGCAGGAACAAACAGAAATCGCTGGCGGAACAAGAGGTTGAGTCGCTCCATTTCATTTTCGTCACCGAGCATCATGCTGACCTGCCGGTAGAGATCGCGCAGTGCCACGATGTCGTAGCGTACCCGCTGCGCCTCCTTAAGTGTGTACCAATACTGTTTAGCCACATATTCTGTAAACTTACCGGACAGTGCGGCCCAATAGAATGCTCGCTGTGTATAATCATCTTGACAATCCAGCGGGTGGCTATGGATGTACTCCCGCACCGTCTCAAAGAGCGGATGTTCCTCCGGATCGTTTTTGCCCTCCATCGCACGGCTGCACATTTGCCGCAGTTCGCTCATGGCACCAAAGCCACGCTCCGCCGCTGTAAACAGCCTAGCGGCTTCCGCTCCCTCCAACAGCATGGAGATGTACTGATCCAGCAGATAGCTTTTACTTCCCAACTTGCGCCGGATTGAATTGGCCAACATCATAAACTCCTCCATAGTACGGTTTAGATGCGTGGTCTCGGCTCTGCCGAAAATGTCCTCGTACTCCCAATAGATATTCATGGTATCCCGACCTTCCTGTTTGAGATCGGAAATCATAAAAGCGCACACAAAGGTGATGCTCAAGGAGCATTTCATCCCTTGCGTGCGCCGTACTTGTGCAACACATGAAAATCAGATATAATGAATCTGTCATGGTGCCGGTTACGGTTGTGCAGGGGTGGTCATCTCACCTTTTGCGCAGAGCTCGGTGTGTTGCTGCATACCGGCCTGCCATGACGCTTTTTGTTCCCGTCGTGGTTGTATTAACGCTCTGAATGGCGGGATTGTCAAGTCTATTTTTGCCGTTGCCAGTTCTTATTGATATTGCACATAATAAAAACGTGAGGGAGTCACGTTTTGTTACTCCCTCGCAGTGGTTCTCAACAGGCAGAGCGAAGAAAGCGGCTCTTGAAACTAGATCCGTCTTAATGGCAACCAAGAAGCGCATACCATGAATCGTGATACTCGGCGGGGCCACCGGAACCGCCCCAGTGCGCCACTTGCCTCGCTCTGTTCGCACCGGATCGCCTACTGCCTATCACATCCCCATAGCAAGCTTCAGGGGACACGGACGGTCTTCGTCGGCGAAAAAATGGAATGCCATTCATCCGGTCTCAGAATGCCATTTGACCGGCTGTTGGTATGCCATTCATGCGGTTGTCAGGATGCCATTTTTGTGGTGGAATCGTCTCGCTATAAATATTATAGACTTAGATTTAAATTGAGCGAAATAAATGAAATAGGCCTTGAAAACACTGTATTTACTGGCTTTTGGGGGAGCGTTTCCGACCAGCTCGGCAGAGCGCCTGAATGGCATTCAGGAGGTCAGCGGTTCGATCCCGCTATTCTCCACCAGTTAAAAAGGCCCGGAAGTATTGATGTAATCAGTATTTCCGGGCCTTTTTTGGGTTGCGCTTTAAAAAAGCTCTGGTTTATGGACGCGCACAGCCCCATTACCATTGCTTTGCACGTTTATAGGGCGGCTTTTCATCTGTCAAACCGACAAGGCAGTCAATGCTGCTTTCGTAATAAATTGCCAGCCTTGCAACGATATTCAACGGGACATCACGCTCTCCGTGTTCATATTCCGGATGGGGAGACTGATTATAAAAAGATGTATTTCCGATTGTCCCCGAAGCTGGGCGACGCGATAGATTGTATGCACGGTTTCGGAAATATTTCTTGAAAAATAACCGAAATGGTGTTAGATTAGGGACATCGTGACTGTTTTGCCGAATATATAGACATTTTCATGAGAAGCATACTTTGTTAGATTTGTACTGGTATGCCTTTCGCGAAGAAAAACCAGGGTAAAGATTATCATATATCAAAGGGGTAACCATGCGAGACTACAGCTATATAAATCAGAATATTTCCGTAAGAAATATGATTGAAAGCTCATTATACAGGAGCGCAAACGATTTTGGTCTTGTTGCAGGGGACAAGCTCCCGGACGTATCCTGGGAGGATGTGCTGCGTTGCAGGGGACATGTCACCGGGCACATTAAGCTGATGAGAAGAAACTCCCCATACTATTTTGAACAGCAGAATAATATTTTAGCGGCCAACAATGCCTGCCTGATGTATGTTCACACAAGCTTTGATGTGTTTGGCAGATTCGGAAACGTGGAGCTGAAAAAACAGATGAAAGAAAAAGGCATCTTTGTCGGCGCGAACCTGAGCGAGGAGGTCGTTGGGACAAATGCCGCGGTGATGGCAACAAGAAGCCAGGGCGGTGTGTGGGTCATCGGCGATGACAATTATTCCGACGCGTTAAAGCCGTATGCCTGCTATGGTTTTCAAATTGATGCGCGCTATTCCCGCAAGGGTACGATAGTTCTCCTCACGCCTGTGGAGAACATGAGCGAGAAAATTTGTGCATTATTCAAGTTTGTGCAGAGCACGGAGAGCATTATAACAACCGGTGCTGCGACCGAGGATATGAAAATCAAGGAGCTTGTAATTAACAACCAGTATGACAGGCTCTATACCGATGACGTGATGACGATTGTGAGCAGCGGCGGTGTGATTACCTACGTAAACGATATGTTCTGCGAGATGTTCAACACAAGCGCCCTGTCGATAATCAGCACAGAACTGAGCCAATACATTCCTGAGCTTGTCTCGGTGTTTGAACAGGCAAAGAATACGAGCATGACAATTTCGAAAGACATCGAGATGTACATAAACGGGCACAATGTAAAATATGCGGTTGAGTGTATGCCTATCAACCATGACATGCAGTTTGCCGGATGTATTATATCTATGAGCAAAAGCAAAAACAAGGTTATCAGGACAAGCAAGTGCGGAAACGTGGCCAAGTATACCCGGGATGACCTGATAGGTATGTCGGAGGAATTTGTGCGGCTGAAGGATTATGCCGGGCGCATTGCAGGGACATCCAGCGCCGTACTCATTCAGGGAGAAAGCGGAACAGGCAAAGAACTGTTTGTGCATGCGATTCACAATATGAGCGGAAGAAGAGCAGAACCGTTCGTTGCAATTAACTGTGCAGCTATACCCAAGGAACTCATAGGCAGCGAGCTGTTCGGATATGTCGGCGGATCATTTACCGGTGCCAGTAAAACAGGGGCGAAGGGTAAATTTGAACTCGCGGATAAGGGGACACTGTTTCTTGATGAGATAGGGGAAATGCCGCTGGAGATGCAGAGCGTTCTGCTGCGGGTATTGGAAGATCATGCCGTTACAAGGGTCGGTGCTTCAGCACCAAGTCAGATAGACGTCAGGCTTATTGCCGCCACAAACAGGGATCTGATGAGCTATGTCAAGCAGGGGCGCTTCAGAGCAGATCTTTACTACAGACTGAATGTAATTAACCTTGTTGTGATACCGCTCAGAGAGCACAAATCGGACATACCCCTGCTTGTCGCCGAGTTTATAAAAAAATATGCGCGCAAAAATGGCCTGCATTTCAACGGAATAACACCGGAGGCGATGAAGGCGCTTATCGAATATGATTGGCCGGGCAATATCAGAGAACTCAAAAATGTGATAGAGCGCGGAGTGGTGTTGTCCAAGACCGGATATATCGGCATCGGCGACCTGCCAAGGGAAATTGTCAGCGCGAATGCCCCGAATTTAACGGGCGAAATGAAAAGCACAATAGCCGTTGACGGGGACGTGTCCAAGCTGTCGGAAATCGTGGCGTCGCACAGGAAGGATGTTGCGCTCAAGCTCCTGAACGAATATGGCGGCAGCAGAAAAAAGGTTGCCGAAAAGATGGGGATCTCCAGATCAACTCTATACAGACTGCTAAAATCCTAGTAGTGCCAAATTAAAAAACAGAAGTTTAATAATAAAGAAGTCCGCGCAGACAAATGTGTCTGCGCGGACTTCTTTATTGCTGCAAGAGCAAGTTGGCATAGCTTTTGCAACATTTATGGAGTGAAGGTATATACAAATATAAATCCATAAAAAAGAAACGGAGGCGCTTTAATGAACTTACCACTCGAGGGCATAAAGGTTTTAGATCTCAGTACGATGCTGCCGGGGCCGCTGTGCACAATGATTATGGCAGATTTTGGTGCAGAGGTAATCAGGGTAGAGCCCACAAAGGGAGGAGACCTTTGGCGAAACTCAGTGCCGCAGATAGGCGATGTCGGCGGTGCGTATCTGCAGGTGAACCGCAACAAAAAAAGCATCAACCTCAACCTGAAAAGCGATGAGGCAAAGGAAATTTTCTATAATCTGGCAAAGGATGCGGACGTTATTGTCGAACAATATCGCCCCGGAGTTGCCGCTCGTCTGGGCGTTGACTACGAGACGATTAAGGCAATAAATCCGAAGATAGTATATTGCTCCTTGTCGGGCTTTGGGCAGACCGGCCCGTATAAGCTCCTGTCCGGTCACGATATCAATTACATCAGCTATGCCGGGATACTCGGACTGTCGGCGCGGCGAGGTCATACCCCAGCCATACCCGGTGTGCAGGTCGGCGATATTGGAGGCGGCGCATTTTATGCGGCAATCGGCATTTTAATTGCACTCATGGGAGTCAAGAAAAGCGGCCTGGGACAGTATGTAGACACCGCGATGCTGGATGGCGCGGTCACAATGCTACCGTTTATGGCGGCAGGCTATCTTGCAAACGGGCAGGCGCTCAAGCCCAACGGCAACATTCTCATCGGACAGCTTGCCTGCTATGACGTGTACGAAACCATGGACGGAAGATACATCAGCATAGGCGGTGTTGAAGCGCATCTCTGGGGAAATTTCTGCAACAAAATCGGGAAAGAGGAGTTCAAGGCATGGCAGCGTGATGTGTCAAAACAGCCTGAAATGTTTGAGTATCTGGAAAACCTTTTTAAAACCAAGACCCTGGAGCAGTGGTGCGCGGAGCTCGACGGAGTTGATTGCTGCTGGTCGCCGGTTTTGAGTATTGATGAGGTATTTAATGACCCGCAGGTCAAGCACCGCGATATGGTCCTCGAAATGGAGGATCCTCAGGGGCAGTACGGAACCGTCAAGCTTATCGGATCGGCAATCAAGCTGTCCGAAACTCCGGCGCGCCGTGATCTGTTCCCGCCGAGAAAGGGCGAGCATACCGCCCAGTGCCTCAAGGACTGCGGATACTCCCAGGAGCAGATTGAAGACTTCGCCGCCAGAGGAATTGTGTGATTTAAAATATCGCGAACCCGCCACTGTGACGCAAAACAGCGGAAATTGTCATATCCTCGTGTGTCAAAAATGTGTCAATCATGACACGTCCTTGACACATCAGGGCGTGTCATGATTGACACATTTTTAGCAAACGTCTGGGCGAGGAGCAATCTGCTCCTGCGATAAAATGAAATTTCTTCAGCTTTGGTCAAAGTGTCAGGGGCGGGATAAAGCCTTCAAACGAGCCTGTATAGCTGCGAATAACAGATATTCATGGGTGTTGAATATGGAGCATGTCGTTTTTTGAGGAGAAGGGTCGAATGTTGGCAAGAAAATTGCATCTATATAAAAACAGAGCAGCGTTTCACCGGCAAATAATCGCTGCTGGACTGTTCGGGGGATCGGCTAAAAAAATATATGGAGGAAGAAATGAAGAAGCTTTATACACCACTTAAGATAAACTCGGTGGAAATTAAAAACCGGGTTGTCATGGCGCCCATGAGCGTTGGTCATACGGCTGACGGCTTTGTCGAGGATGGGGTTGTCGATTTTTTCAAAAGAAGAGCAGAGGCGGAGGTCGGGCTGATAATTTTTGCAAATATGCAATGGGACAAGGTCAGATATAACCCGAATCATGGCGCACTGTTGACCGGAGACCAATTTATTCCTCAGCTTAAGAAGCTTACAGACGGTATTCACGAAGGCGGAAGCAAGGTTTTTGCACAGCTGATGCATCGTGGAACCTCTGCGCCGCGTGCGAAAATTCAGGGAATGCAGGCTGTTGGACCATCCGCTGTTCCGCGCAAGTTTACACGTTATGAAATTCCGCGTGAGCTCACACATGAGGAAATTAAGGAATTTGTGCAGTGGCAGGTTGATGCCGCGGTCGTCGCAAAGAAGGCGGGCTTTGACGGAATAGAGATCGAGACTAATTCCGGCTATTTATATGGTCAGTTCTTCTCTCCGCTGACGAATAAGCGCAGTGATGAGTACGGCGGGGACATAAACGGCAGAACAAGATTTATGATTGAGTCGCTCGAGGCAATGCGCGAGGCACTTGGGCCTGACTATCCGATCCAGCTTCGTGTCAGCGGCAGCGACCTGCTTGATGGCGGCTGCAGCGGAGATGACATTGCCGAAATATGCGAAATTCTTGATAAGACCGGCTGTGTTGACAGCTTTTCCATTACAGCCGGCTGGCATGACTCCACAGTTCCTCTCATAACTATGGAGGTTCCGTTTGGCAACTGGGCTTATCTCGGCCGACAGATAAAGAAAAAGGTCAATGCCGTGGTGTTGCAGGGCATGCGTATGCATATCTCTCTCGCCGAGGAAGTGGTGGAGCGCGGCGAATTCGACGGAGTTGTAATCGGGCGTCAGCTCCTTGCAGACCCCGACGTCGTTGTGAAGGCGAAGGCTGGAAAGATCGACTCCATCCGTCCTTGCGTCGGCTGCAATGCGCTGTGCCTCGACAGGGCCCAGGCGGATTTCCCCATAGGCTGCATCGGCAATTTTGAGTGCAACCGCGAGGAGGAGCTGAAAAATGCAGATGGGAAATTCCCGACAGAGGTCAAGTCCGAGAAGCCGGAAAAGATCCTCGTCATCGGTGCGGGCCCCTCAGGCATGGAATTTGCCCGTGTCTGCGCATTGCGCGGTCACAAGGTCACCATCTGGGAAAAGAGAAATCGGACAATAGGCCTCAGCCTGTATGCGGCAACTCCCCCCAGGCGCTATGATATCAGATACCTCGGTCAGTGGATGGAGCGTGAGTGCCGTGCCCTGGGTGTTGAGTTCGTTATGAACAAAGAGGCCGACGCGAAGGAAATTTCCGAGGCGGCAAAAAACTATGACCGCGTTGTTATAGCGGCCGGCTCCAAGGCCGCGTTCCCGCCGATACCCAGCGAGGAGGGGACCAAGCTTGTCCACGCCTGGGATGTCTTTGAAGGCAAGACCGTCCTTGGCAAGAATGTAGTCGTTGTCGGCGGGGGTGACGTGGGCGTCGAAGTGGCGATGTATATTGCCGAAATCGGCACGATCACGGCAGAACAGCTGCGCTTCATGATGATATATCAGACCGAGCCTGAAGAAAAGCTCAAGCAGCTGCTCTATAAAGGTGTTCACAATGTGAGCGTTGTGGAAATGGGTTCAAAGTTTGCACCGGATATTAACCCCGGCAGCCGCTGGTCTATCATGTACAGAACCAAACAGCTTGGTGTAAACCTGATGAAGGAAACTAAGGTTCTCAAGCTCTGCAAAAATTCCGTTATTGTTGAAAATGCAGATGGACAGAAGACCATTCCGGCTGATAGCATAGTCATCGCCGCCGGTGCCAGACCGAATAACGACCTGTACTTGCAGCTGAAGGACAAGTTGGAAAAGGTGGACGTAATCGGTGATTCTGTCAGCGTTGGCAGAATTCATGACGCGGTTGAATCTGCATATAGGCTTGCTATGACGATCTAGTTTTACGGCAATAGGCAGCTCTGCTGACTAAATACTAAGGAGATAAATTATGGAAATGTTAGACGATGTAAAAATCTTGGACTTTTGCTCTAATGTCGCAGGTCCGGGAGCCAGTGCCATGGCAACGGACTTCGGCGCAAACGTAATCAAGATTGAGTCCACAGTCGGTGACTCTGCCAGAACCTATGCTCCCTTCATTGATGGCAAAGGCATGACCCACGCCTGGGTAAACAGGGGCAAGAAATCCATAGTTCTGAATCTCAAGGATCCTCGCGCAATTGAGATTTGCAAGAAACTCGTTGCAGACGCTGACGTTCTTGTTGAGGCATACAGGCCCGGTGTCATGGATCGGCTCGGTCTGGGCTACGAGACTCTTAAGCAGCTCAATCCGAAGCTTGTTTACTGCTCTCTGAGCGCATTTGGTCAGAGCGGCCCCTATGCCGACAGGCCGGGCTTTGACCTGATGGGTCAGGCAATATCCGGCATGATAAGCGTCACAGGCGAAAAGGGCGGCAGACCCATTAAGCACGGCGTTACCCTTGCAGACTACTTTGCCGGTCCCAATGCCTATGCCGCCATAATGACAGCTCTTCACTATCAGCGCCGCACAGGCAAGGGCCAGCATATTGACGTTTCCCTTATCCAGGGCATGATTTATCTCAACAGCCCCATTGACCGGCTCAATGACGGCATAGTGATAAAGCCCAACGGCGGACACCATTCCGCACTCTGCCCCTTCGGCGGCTTTTACAACGACAAGGGTGAGGGCGTCGTCATCTGCGCACCGTCCCCGAGGCCCTGGGAGTGCATCGCAAAGGCGCTCGACCGCCCCGACTTTCTCACAGACCCCAAGTATTCAACCGTAAATACCCGCGCCGCAAACCAGGTGGAAATCATAGCGGAAATTGAGGCATGGCTCAGCACCTTCCCGAGCATGGACGCGGCGATAGCCAAGATGGAGGAGTTTGACGTTCCCTGCTGCAAAATTAATACCACACAGGACGTTGTTAACGATCCGCAGGTCAAGCACATGGGCTATATTGTGCAGGCGCCTACTCAGGATGATATTACGAGCAGGGACAGCTTTCTGACCAGAGGCCCCAATGCGTTTTTCTCCGATAAGCCGGGGTATATCCACAAGGCACCCGTGCTTGGTCAGCATACCGGCGAAGTTCTGGCGGAGCTTGGCTACAGCAGTGAAGATATCGATAAAATGATAAGCGAGTGGGCACCCAAGGATACAAAGATATAATTAAACGCCTGGAATGCCCCCCGGAGAGTAAGCTAAATTGTAGATAGAAACAAAATTCAGTAAATAGTAACAGGAGGTACGTTATGCAGAGGAAGTTAAATTTCACGAAGGAACACAATGTGTTCAGAGAGGCCTTTGGGGCGTTTCTGGATAAAGAAGCAGTTCCCTATTATGACGAGTGGTGCGCAAATCACCAGATACCCCATGAGTATTACGAGAAAATGGGCGAGCAAGGCTACATGGCAATGTGGGTCGATAAAAAGTATGGTGGAGCGGGCTGCTATGGTGATTATCTCTACACAGTTATTAAGGCCGAGGAATACGCCAAGAGAGGCCTAAACTGCATTTTCTCCCGTCTGAGCGGCGATGTTGTTACCCCTTACATAGACCAGCACGGCAGCGAGGAGCAGAAAGCCAAATGGCTCCCTAAGATAGTAAAGGGCGAGACCGTCATGGCGGTCTGCATGACCGAGCCGGATCACGGCTCAGACCTTGCAAACATCGGCACCAGCGCAGAGGACATGGGCGACCACTACCTCGTGAACGGCACAAAGACCTTTATATCCAATGGCCGCATTGCCGATCTGCTTGTTGTTGCAGTGCGCACGAACCCCAATGCGGACAAGCCGCATCGCGGCATCAGCCTGATCCTTATCGAGACCGATAGAGAAGGCGTTTCGAGCAAGTTCATTGACAGAATCGGACTTCAGGCACAGGATACCGCTCAGATTTTCTTCGACAACGTCAAGGTGCCCAAGGGGAATATCCTCGGCGAGGAGAACAGAGGCTTTTATCTGCTGATGCAGCATCTTGAGGCGGAGAGAATCATGGCGGCATACGGCTCTATCGGTACTGTTGAGCACACTCTGAGCCTCACCAAGGAATATGTCCTGCAGCGCAAAATCTTCAACAAGCCAATCTCGGCTTTCCAGAATACCCAGTTTAAGCTCGCACAGCTTTACACCGAGTACAATCTGGCGATCACTTTCTTGGATCAGGTGCTCATTGATTTTATGGCTGGAAAGAAGGATCTCAATACCGATGTTTCAATGATCAAGTTCTATACATCCGAGCTGGCATTTAAGGCGGCTGACCAGTGCGTTCAGATGCACGGCGGCTACGGCATTTGCACCGAGCAGCCGATTTCCAGGCAGTTCTGCGATACAAGAATCATGCGCTTCATGGGCGGCACTACCGAAACCCAAATCGGCGTTGTTGCCAACGGTCTGGGCATTAAATAAGAAAAATCACAGCGTTTGGCTGCTGTACTATTCAGAGCTAGAATAGTACAGCAGTCATGAAAGAGAAAGAGGAGGGAAAACTTATGTCAAACAAAAAAATGTTTTCCGCAAAACAAATAATTTTCGCAATATTAGGAATAATCATTGCGGTCGTATTTTTTCTGGTCGAGCCCCCTGAGGGTCTGCCTGTGGAGGGCTTTAGAACGCTGGGACTTTTCCTGATGGCGATTGTCTGGTGGATAGGTGCCGTGTTCCCCGATTTTGTCACGGCGTTCTGGCTGCTTGCCTCACTTGTGCTGTTCAAGGTCGTCCCGCTGGGCACCGCGTTCAGTGCATTTTCGGGCAGCGTTATCTGGATAGTTATTCCGGCGCTTGCCATCGGAGTTGCGCTGAGCAAGACCGGTCTTCTCCGCCGCATTGTGCTTAAAATACTCAGCATGTTTAAAGGCTCGTTCAAGAGCCAGGTTCTGGCTTTTCTTGTAGCCGGCAACATTGTAAATCCCCTGATTCCCAGTGCGACCGCAAAAATCGCAATCGCGGGCCCCCTTGCAAGAACTTACAGTGAGGAAATGGGCTTCGAGCGCAAGTCAAAGCCCGCAGCCGGACTGTTTACGGCAATGTGGTCTGCCTTTGGCGCCTGCGGCCCCTTCTTCCTGACCGGCACAACCATGTGCTTTGTCATGATCGGTCTGCTGCCTGCGGAGTATCAGGCCCAGTGGACGTTTGCGAAATGGTTTTTGGCAGTATGGCCCTGGGGCGTTGTCTGGTTTATCCTGTCCTACATCTTCATTCGGCTGTTCTACACGCCGAAGGAAGAAAAGCCTCTGCCCGAAGGCTACATGAAAGAGCAATATAGCGCTCTTGGCAAGATGTCGGTAAACGAGAAAATTGCGCTGGCTGTTCTTGGATTTTGCCTCGTCATGTGGGTTTCTGAAAGCTTTCACGGTGTTTCAGCCGCAGTTGTCGCACTGCTCGGCATGATCGTTCTTTTGAGCACCAGCGTTCTTGACAGACAGTCCTTCCGCAGCAACATTGCCTGGGATGCGGTTATATTTATTGCCTGCAATACCGGTATAGCAGGCGTCTTTAGTGTGACCGGCATCACCGCCTGGGTTGGAACGACCTTTGGCGCGTACCTGCAGCCGCTGTTCTCCAATGTCTTCGTGCTTATCATTGTGTCTGTAATTGCGATCAGCCTTCTGCGCTTCATATTTGTTTCTCAGACTGCTTTGATGACGATCTACACGGTTGCCTGTGCACCCTTCGCAATCGCCGCGGGCATGAGTCCGTTTATACCGGGCATCATCAGCCTTGTTACCGTCAACGTTTGGAACGTTCTGTATCACAACGCCACCATGATCACCTGCATTGCCGCGGCCGGCGAAATGGCGGAGTTTAAGGATATCAGAAAGATGTCATTTGTGTATATGCTCGCCTGCGTGCTGGGCCTGATTGCCTGCGTGCCGATGTGGAATATCCTCGGGATGATGTAATTTCATAAGTGACGCGCTTATCCGTTCCTCTTGGAGTCGGTCCCCTTGCGAAATAAAACAATCGGACCGACCTTTGACGGGGGTATTGGCGTCTTACTCACAGAAAAACAAAAAAGGGAGTGCAATTTATGGCAGAGTTTTTAGTTGTTGTTGCTTATATCGTTCTCACCACCGGCATTGGCTGGTATTTAAGCAATAAAGCGAAGAGCAGTGAAAATATCGATTCATTCTTTCTGGCAAAGAAAAATCTGGGCCCCGTTCTTATTTGTTTTTTGATGTTCGGCGAGATGGTCGCCGGCTCCAGCACGGTCGGCAGCGCAAGCACGGCATTCGGCAGCGGCATGTCTTCGGTTTGGACAAACTGGGGACAGGCGCTTGGCGTTTTCGTCTTTGTGCTTACTGTCAGCAAGTTTTATCGTGTTGCAAGCCGGAACGGCGCATACTCAGTCCCTGAAGCATTCGAATTCCGCTTTGACCGCCGCACTCGCATGGTCATCATGATCATCGTCATGGTGGTTTACGGCATTATGTTTGCAATGCAGCCCCGCGCAGCGGCTGCAATTCTTTCGCCTATGATTGAGATAGATTTAACACTAATGACCTGGATAATGGCGGGCATCTTTGTTTTGCAGGCGCTTGTAGGCTTGAAGGGCATTGCTGCAATGAATGTGGTACATTCAACCTGCCTGTATGTCGGCTGTGCCGTGGTTGCAATCCTGGCATACACGAAGGTAGGAAGCCTGGACGCGGTCAAAACAGCGCTTGGCGCAGAGTACCTCAGCTTCGCAAAACCGTCTGTGCAAACGGTCGTTGGCAATGCGGTTGGCGGCATGTTCGGCTTCATCCTGTCCTCCACGCTGGTTGCCAACGTATACAGCGCCAAGAGCAAAAAGGCCGCAAATACCGGTGTTTCCGTGGCGGCAGTTCTGGTAATTGTATTCGCATTTTTCCCCGCGTTCATCGGCGTTTCCGGCAAGATGCTCTTCCCCGATGCAGCCAACACCACAATTCTCTACACTGTGGCAGATTCCTTCGGATCATTTGTGGGCGGCCTTGCAAGTATGGCCATAATCGCGGCAGTGTTTTCCACAGCGCCTGCGTTTTTGCTCACCTTGTCTACCACGCTTACACGTGACTTCTACGTTGCGGTGGTGAACAAGGATGCAAGTGAGCGGAGCCAGCTCAGGTTCTCGAAGTTGGCGATCGTGGGTATCGGACTCATTGCAACTCTGCTTGGCACCAAGGCGGGCTCCATACTCAGTCAGATTAACGGTGCATTCCAAATTCGCTCGGTTGCGGGTCTTGTGCTGATTATAAGCTGTTACTGGAAAAAGGTTGATAAGAAATCTGCTTTCTGGGCAATTTTGTGCGGCGGGATAGTTGCGGCAGTCTGGCATTTCGCCGGTCAACCGTTTGGAATCGTTCCGTTCTGGCCCGGCAACGCAGTGGCTATTGTTATCCTGCTGGTAATGACACTCGGCAACGGATACAAGGAGTCACCTGACTTTAGAAGATATAAAGAGCACATGCTGGCGATTCCGGACGCTGAATTGTAATTCTCTGAACATCTCCGCTGATATTTTATTTTTTGAGGGATGATATCTGGCAGCACGCCCTCCGCATACTTATGCTGCAGGGCGTGCGAAGTTTTCATTGACAATAATGGCACTCGGCAAAGCTTGTGCCGCAGCTGAAAGAGGGGGATAATATGTTTCAATTTGGACATTTCCTGATTAGAAATGCAAATGTAAATCCTGACAGGTTGGCCCTGGTGTGCAAAGGTGAGGCATATACCTGGAAGGAATTAAATGTGAGAGTAAATAAACTTGCAAATTCAATGACCGGGATAGGAATTAAGAAGGGTGACAGGGTCGCATTTATGTTTCGCAACTGCGCGGAGACCGTTCTTGTATTTCTGGCAAGTCAGAAAATCGGGGCAACCGCAGTGCCGATAAACACGCACTTTCTGCCCGGCGAGATTGCAAGAATTATGGATGTTGTCGACTGCAAGGTCGCAGTTTTTGAGTCTGACTTTGCCGACACGATACATAGCGTAAAGAAAATCTATGACAGACTAGAGATACTTATCGCCCACCAATGCAGGGAACGTGGTGACTATGATCTGACAGAGCTTATTGAAAACGGAGACGAAGACGAGGCCCAGGTCAGTGTATCTGCAGACGATGAGTCTGTAATCATTTTTACCAGTGGCACAACAGGCACTTCCAAGGCCGTGCTGAGAACGCAGGGGATGATGCGTGAATATGGTTTGATGCTCGCAATTGAAAACGACAACTGCCATAAGCCGGAGGTTGCGCTCACACACTGTCTGTTTTTTCACACCGCATGTATGAGCATTCTCATAAAGATGATGGCGCTTTGCGGAACCTTCGTGTTAGTTAATAAGGTTGATGCCGACTACATTTTCTCCAGCATAGAAAAATACAAAGTCACACAGATGCTGATGGTGCCGCCAATTCTATATATGCGCCTGCACGAATCGGGTCTATGGAAAGAAAATGATGTCAGCTCCCTTCGGGAGGCCCAGTTTACCGGAGGTAAAAGCAGTATAGATCAGATCAGAAAAATATTTGAAATGTTCCCCGGTGGCAAAATCCGTCCCTCCTACGGCTCGACAGAAATGTGCGCCGCCTGCAGTGCTGTCCTGCCGCAGGAGGTGCTTGAAGAGAACCATGAGCTTATTAAAACAGTTGGGCGCATAAACGCCAACTGTGAGCTGAAGCTGGTTGACAACGAGGGAAATGAAGTCCCTACAGGCGAGGTTGGCGAGGCGATAGTCCGCTCCTCTATGGTGTTCAAGGGCTATATAAAAAATGACGAGCTAAATAGAAAGGTTTTCAGCGACGGCTGGTTTCATACCGAGGATTTAATGAAGCGCGATGAAAATGGCTTCTATTATCTGGTAGACAGAAAAAAGGACATGATAAAAACCGGCGGTGAGAACGTATACGCACAAGAGGTGGAGGATGTTTTGCGCAGCCATCCGAGCATATTCGACTGCGCCCTGATCGGTGTTGAGGACAAGCGCTTTGGTGAAGCGGTTGCGGCCGCGATTATTCTCAATGCCGGAGCAGCTCTCACGGACGAGGAACTGATTGCCTACTGCAGGCAGAACCTCTCCAGCTATAAAAAGCCGCGCTATGTGGCGTTTGTTAGCGAGCTTCCGCACAATGTTACGGGTAAAATTCAAAAGAGCGTTCTTCGTGATCAGGCAGACAAATTGTTCAGACCTATTGAAGGCATTTAGCGTTCAGTATAGAATATATTAGGGGATAGCAAATGGAGATTGGCTTATCCGCAATAAGGCCGGGGAGCATTGATTAATCAATGCTCCCCGGCCTTATTGGTTTGCGCGTTAAGCAAGCGCAGGTTAATGTGCGCGCAGAGTCCTATTTGCCTTACTTTACACGTCTTAGGGCGTCTTTTCATCCGTCAAGCCGACCAGCTGGTCAATGCCGGTTTCGTAATAAACTGCCAGCCTTGCAACAATATTCAATGGGACATCACGCTCTCCGCGTTCATATTTCGAATAAAGAGACTGATCACCGCCGCAGTCATCATGGAATCGTCCAATGTGTCCTATTGCGCTTGCGGACTGTGCAGATATTTTGAAGATCATAGTCGCGCAGATACCTCTGCACATTTATGCCCTGGTCTATGTAGTCGAGCAACAGCATGGCGCAGGCGTGGCTGTCGCTGCCGGCATCGTGATGATTGAGCGCGATTTCGCGATAATCACACAGAGTGCTGAGCTTGTGGTTTTCGAGCCTTGGATAGCAGGCGCGTCCCATCGCGCAGGTGCAGGCATAGGCCGTAAGCGGTCGCCAGTCAATGCCATAGTGCCTGAGACACTTGGCGAGCACGCTCATGTCAAAGGGCGCGTTATGTGCAATCAGCAGACCGCTGTCCATGATATGCTCAATCTCGCTCCACAGCTCGGGAAAGCTGGGCTTATCGGCAACCATATCCGGCGTTATTCCTGTCAGCTTTATGTTAAAGTAGTTAAAATCCGCCTGCGGATTTATAAGCGTGCTTATCTCCTGAACGATTTCCCCGTATTCAACGACGGTGATGCCAATTGCGCTCATACGGTCGTTGGCGTAGTTTGGTGTCTCAACGTCAAATGCTATATATCTGTCTGCCATCACAGCCTCCGGAACTATTTTTAGAGTGATTACGTCCAAGTTTCGACGAATCCCCTTCTAGTTTATACTTTTTTCGCAGGACATGCAACTTGAAAAAATGACGGGCGTGGAGCATAATGGAAAAAGTTCGAGAACACATATTATATTGACTATGGATTAAACGACTATGCATCCGAATGGAATTTTGACTAATAGCTGCTGAAATGAAACTGAGGAGACAGAAAATGAAGAAAATATTTTCAATTATTCTTGCGTTGACGCTCGTATCGGCGATGGCGCCCGCCGCAATGGCAGCGGGCACGGCGTATTCCGACGTTCCGTCCTCGAGCTGGGCGCTGGGCGTTATCAACGACGCCACAGATTATAAGCTTGTGGACGGAGTGAGCGACGGCGTGTTTGGCTATGGAAAGAGTGTGACCCGTGCGCAATTTGCAACCATGATTTGCCGCATGTTCGGCTGGAGCGAGATAAGCCCCGCGACAGCGTCGTTTTCTGATGTGCCCACGAATCAGTGGTACTATAAATATGTGGAAACCGCACTTGCAAACGGCGCGTTTGACGGTGGCGGCAAATTTAGACCCGACGAGGCCATAAGCCGCGAGGATATGGCGGTTATGCTCGTGCGCGGCCTGGGATACAAGAGCCTTGCGCCGCAGGTGGAGAGCTATGGAAACGGCTTCACCGATGTGAAAACAAATATCGGATATATCACAATTGCCAAGGATATCGGCATGGTTGAGGGTACGGGCGGCGGCAAATTTAACCCCCAAAGCACGGCAAAGCGCGAAGAAGCGGCCGCCATGCTGGTGCGCGTGTACAAGAAATACATATCCCAAACGCAGTGGACGCACGGATTTTACGCCATCTCATCCTACAGCCAAAGGGAGCTTGCCGCCGGGATGGACGCGGTGAGTCTGGGCTGGAGCCGTATGGTCTGGGACAGCCAAAACGGCGCGAGACTGAACACCACAACAAGCGACGGAAACGAGTACAGCATACCGACGGAGTACAATCTCATAACCGATTATTTGCAGAGCAAGGGCACAAAGGCGCACCTGAGCGTGTTTATGACCACCTCCCAGTCTGTCACAACTGCAAGCGGGAAGAGCAACAGCCTGCGTGAACTCCTCAAAACCGAGGAGAGCCGTAAGCGGGCGGTCACAGCGATAATTGAAGAGGCCACGAGAAAGTATGAGAAAATCGGCAGAAGCCCGTATTCCGGCGTGACCATAGACTTCGAGGGTCTTTTTGCCTCGGACAAGGCCAACTTCACCGCGTTTATAGAAATGCTCTCCAAGGAGCTGAAGGATCGCAACATGAGCCTGTATGTGGCGGTTCATGCGGCCCTGCCGGACGGCGAATATTATGAAGGCTATGACTATAAGGCAATCGGAGCCGCGGCGGACAAGCTTATACTTATGGCTCACGACTACAGCCCGACAAACCTCGACGGATATGAGGGTAGCAAGTGGCACGAGAACGCGCCCCTCACCCCTTTTGCTCAGGTCTATTACGCTCTGCGTGCCGTTACAGACCCGGAAAGCGGAGTGTCGGACCCCGGCAAGGTGGTTCTTGCAATCAGCTTTACAGCGATGGCCTGGCAGATTGGCGCGGACGGCCTTCTCAGCTCGGCGACGCCGCAATACCCTGCCGCCTCCCGAGTGTACGAGCGGATGAATCAGGCGGACACGGTGACCGCGTATTCTGACTACTACAGAAATCCATATATGACCTATAAAACAGATGAGGGACAGAGAGTCTTCCTCTGGTATGAAAATGAACAGAGCGTATCCGACAAGCTGGAGCTTGCGCGCCTGTTTGGAATAGATCAGGTTTCTGTGTGGCGTCTGGGGCTTATCCCGGAATATGACGGCTATAATGTGTGGAAAGTAATCGAATAACTTATAATAAAAGCGGTGGAGTAATTATTTCGCCGCTTTTGAATGCTGTGAACAGGCAGAAAATGACCGTGGGAGCGAGTGATTAGATGTATAAAATAATGATAATCGAGGACGAAGTGGATATCCGTGACGAGCTGAGCCTTCTGCTGTCAAACGAGGGCTACAAGACCCATGCGCCCACGCAGTTCGGGAGCATAGCAACCGAGCTCGAGGGCTGCAAGCCGGACCTCATTTTGCTGGACATAGGCCTGCCGGGGCGGGACGGCTTTGCGCTGTGCATGGATATACGCAAAAAGACAAAGGTGCCGATAATTTTTGTCACCAGCCGCGACAACTCCATGGACGAGCTGAATGCGCTGAGCCTCGGCGGGGACGATTATGTCACAAAGTCGTATAACGTCCCGGTTCTGCTCGCGCGAATCAAAATCATTCTGCGGCGGCGTGCGGGTGACGGCAAGGAGGACGGGCTTGAGCACAATGGACTGCGGCTGGATTTGTCAAGGGGACTGCTTGAGCATGACGGAAAGACCTGCGACGTGACCAAAAACGAAATTTAAATTCTCTCCTGCCTCATGAGCCGCCCGGGTGAGATTGTCCCCAGGGCCGTCATCGTCTCCTTTGGCAGGCTTTCGGAAACCGCTGCGATCAGCGGGGTCTTGGGCAATCTGATGTTCGTGGCGATAATCCTGGGAGTGTTTTTTGCAATTTATATGCTGTATGTTGTTTCGTCATATATAAGCTTCAAAAGAGGTATTTTGCCTGAAAATAAGTGAAGATAAGATCGAAAAACATGCCGCGCCGGGAAACCGGCGCGGCATGTTTTTGCTGTATTTAATCTGAAATCTGCAGCTCGCGGATGTAGGTTTTTTGCAGAATTCCCATCAGGCGCATAATCAGGAAAAATGCAGTTTCAGGGCTTTTCTGGCGCGGCTTGAGGCTTATCTTAACCAGCTGGTCGACAACGCGCTCTGTCCTGGAAATCATCGTCTCGTCCAGCAGGCAGGTCAGTGGGATGCGCTGCAGCGTTATGACGGGGAAATCGTAATACGGGCTGGCAGCCATGAAGAGAAAGGTTTCGTAGCTGAGATTGCACTCGGAATACTGGAGAGATTCCGACTCGGGCTGGAGCTGATAGTAATGGTATGAGCCGAGCGAGAGAAGACAGCCGCGCCCTACGGGCAGCGGTGTCGAATTCACGACAATTTTCCCGTGTCCGCTCCTGAAATAGACAAGGGTAATGCCTTCATTATTGCGCAGAGCGGTTGGTTTTGTGATGGTTTTGTCAACAGCTGTTATCGGTAGCTGAAGTATTTTTTCTGAAAAATAGTCGAGGCTCGCAAATGGCACGGATTGAGCAGACTTGTCTTTACCTGGCATTTAATAGACCCCCTTGATACTTAATCCGGTACTCGCCTGGTGTCATTTTGTTCCGTTCCCGAAATGCACGGGTAAAAGTTCGACCTGAATTGTATCCGACGTGAACGGCAATGTCGAGAATTGGCAGCTCCGTCGTCAGCAGGAGCGCCTCGGCGTGCCGGACACGGTTGCGATTGATGACGTCCTTGCAGCTCAAGCCGAATTTGTTGAAAATCATACTCCGTATCGTACTTTCCGAGGTGTAGAGATCCTTGGCGAGAGCCTTGAGATTGATCTGCTCCGAAAAATTTGTATAGATGTAATTTAATACGCCCATGAGAGCGGTGCTCATTATCATATCCCGGTGAACCTCGTTATCCGTGCTTATAAGCTGCTCGCGGTATTCCTGCGGGGTGATGCCCCAGTATTTCTTGAAGCTGCGATAAAATGCGACCTCGGAGGCAAAGCCCGCGCGCTTGGCAGTGTAGGCAAAGGACAAGTCCTCAAAAAGTATGGAGCCGGACGAGATATTCACCCTGATTCTGTTCAGGTTTTGGGCAAAATTCAGGCCGCTGATTCTTCGCAGCTCGCGGTTTAGCGTGGCGGCGTCCGTGCCGCAGAGCTCCGCAACGCTCTCGGCGGTGATATCCTCCACATAGTGCGAGGATATATACAGCATCGCCCTCCAGCCAAGGGGCCTGGGCACGTCCTCTTCAAGCTTCATGCGCCTGAGTCCGAGCGAAATGTAGATAGAAGTCAGCTGACCCAAAATGGAGACCTTCACCAGAGCACTGCCCGGGTCGGTGAGATCATTTTCAAGCTCAAATTCTTCCAAAAGTTCCTTGACGGTTGCCAGCTTTTCACCCTCAAGCTTAAGGACGGGCGAGGCCCCCATTATTGACTGCATGAGATCGGGAGTGAGCTCGCGGAAGGTCAAAAATGATGAGAGCGGATAGTCGTAAACGCAGACGCTCAGCTCAAGAGCTTCTGCACACTGAGGCTCGATCGTGAAGGTGTGATATGACTTCAGCCAGCAAAAACAGCCGGCTTCAAGCGGCAACTCAACGCCGTTTATGGTTATGCGGCCCTTTCCCTCCCTCACCAGTAAAAAGAGAGAATCATCCTCCGATATCGGTGGAGTGCGGTCGCCTATGCTGTGGCTTTGAATATGAAGATACTTATCCCTTCCGGTGAAAAACGATTTTACCGGCTTACCGCAAACAGGAATTGCTCTAATGTTCCGATCCACCCTTTTCATCTCCAATCAAGTAAATTCTGCTAAAAATAACGTGCGGACAGAGTATGAATGCCCGTGCGTACAGTAAATTTAAAGTTTTATTCCCTATGCTGAGTATAAACTACGCGCGAATCAGCACATCAATGACTATAAATTGTCACGAAATCTTCCGAGCCTCCTCGAGCTCTCGTGTTATTCTTTTGACAGAGTTTTGCACAAAAACACAAAAAACAATATAAACATATAAAAAAATATAGCCGGGGGGGCGAAATTCCGTGAAATTGCAAAACACTTTCTTCAATAAATATAATTTTGGCAAATCTGACTTCGTCAGTCCCGGAAGACAGCTTGAATATATAGCAAGCGCAAAGCCCGACTCCACGGCTATTATTTCTATCAGCAAAGACGACCGGCTGTCAAGTATTAGTTGGAAGCGGCTGTATGAGAGCTCAAACAGGCTGGCGCATATGCTCAGGGAGCACGGAATAAGCGAGACTTCAACCGTGCTGGTGTCCTTGCCAAACGGCATTGAGCATATCGTGGCGACATATGCAATCTGGAAGCTCGGCGCATGCTACCTGCCGATATCCAACAAGACCTCGGCATCCGAGCTGGCTGATATCTGCCGCATGGCAGCGCCGGACATTGCATTCTCGGACGTGGAGCTGTGCGGCGGAGGGCTCTGCCTCGGCAGCGAAGGTTTCTTCGACAGACTTGAGGCATATCCCGGCGGGCAGCTCACGGATATTGTGGCGATTCCGAACATGATATCGCTCTCAGGCGGAACAAACGGCAAGACCAAGCTCATACGCCAGAACATTCCCGCAGGCATGAATGACGCAGTTATCAGAAACTGGTTTCAAATGTCCGGCATGGATTTTGACCAGACTCAGCTCCTGTGCGGCCCGCTTTTCCACGGTGCGCCACACACAGCCGCGTTTAACGGCCTGTTCACCGGCGGCACAGTCATTATACCCAGAAATCTTTGTCCTTGCAATATTGTCAGGCTGATAAAGCAGTTCAAAGTGGAATTTATGCAGATGGTGCCGACGCTTATGAACCGCATAATTAAACTCGAAAATCTAAACCAGGACGATTTTTCATCAATTAAGGCGCTCTGCCACACCGGCGGCTTTTGCTCGACACAGCTTAAGCAGGCGTGGATTAATCTTCTGACAGCGGAAAAGTTGCACGAAATTTACTCCATGACCGAGGTTATCGGGCTCACCTGTATCAGCGGAGACGAGTGGCTCGAGCATCGCGGGAGTGTGGGTCGGCCAATACAGGGCGGGAGGATTTCGATCCGCGACGAAGCGGGGAGGGAGCTGCCGCCACATGAGGCGGGTGAAATTTATATGACACCGCCGCAGAATTACTTTTGTACCGAGTACTTGAACCACGAGCCGCTCGAGGTGAAGGACGGCGGCTTTCGCAGCGTTGGAGATATCGGCTACCTGGATGAGGACGGCTACCTCTATTTCTCCGACCGGCGCAGCGACATGATAGTCACAGGCGGCGAAAACGTCTTTGCTGCGGAGGTTGAAAATGTACTTCTCAGCCATCCGGATATTCTGGATGCGGTCGTGGTGGGCATACCGGACGAGGATTTGGGCCGTCGCCTGCACGTGGTGATCGAAGCCATTAAGGAGATACCGGAGACTGAGCTGAGGGCGTCCCTCGCTGAGCATCTGCTTCCATATAAGATACCCAAAACCTTCGAGTTTGTAAAATTCATCCGCAGAAGAGACAACGGAAAGATTGTCAGAGATCAGATCCTTCAGGAATGCATATCCCGCGGCGTGTAAATTCAGGGATACTACCCGAAAAAGTACGAAAAACATGTAAGGAGAGTTAAAAAATGAGCTATGACGCACTGTTTTCACCCTTCAAGGTGAGGGGACTGGAGCTAAAAAACCGCATTATCTTGCCCGGCATGAACACCAAGATGACCAAGAACAAGCACGATGTTGGTGAGGACCTGATCGAATATCACGTTGCAAGAGCCAAGGCCGGCTGCGCGCTGAATATCTTCGAGTGTGCCGCAGTTTGCCCCGCACCGCACGCGTCCATGTACATAGGCATCTACAATGACCATCATGTTGCGCAGCTCAAAAAACTGACAGAAGCTGTCCACGAGGTAGGCGGCAAGATGGGCATCCAACTCTGGCATGGCGGCTTCGCGCCCCAGCTGTTCTTCGATGAGACAAACACGCTAGAGACCCCCGACAACCTGTCGGTCGAGCGCATTGCTGAGATCGTAAGTGAGTTCGGGCGCGCGGCAAAGCTGTCCGTCGAGGCAGGCTTTGACAGCATCGAGCTCCACGCCGCACACAGCTATTTGCCTCACGAGTTTTTGAGCCCGGGCATGAACAAGCGTACAGACGAGTACGGCGGAAACTTCCTTAACCGCTGCCGCTTCATATTTGAGATCATTGGCGCTATCCGTGAGAATATCCCCGAGGATATGCCCCTGTTCATGCGCGTCGGCTGCATTGACGAGCTTATGGATCAGAACATGACTGAGCAGGAGATAGTCGAGTTTATAAACCTCTGTGCCGACCTCGGCGTTGACGTCGCCGACGTCTCCCGCGGCAACGCGATGACCTTTGCCACCGTCTACGAGGTTCCCCCCTTCAATCTGCCACAGGGCTTCAACATTGAGAATATATACAACATCAAAAAGCAGATCAAAATCCCCGTCTGTGGCGTTGGGCGCATAAACGACCCCGCGATGGCGAACAAGGTCATAGAGGACGGCAAGTTTGATCTGGTTGCCATAGGCCGCGCCCAGCTCGCAGACCCCGATTGGGTTGCCAAAGCCAAGGCGGGCGAGGATGACAGCATCCGCCGCTGCATCGGCTGCGACCAGGGCTGCTACGACGCAATCATCGACCCGCGTGTGAAGCACATCACCTGCACCCGCAACCCGCTGCTCTCTCTTGAGTATAAGGGCATGCCCAAGGCTGAGACCTCCAAAAAGGTCATGATCGTCGGCGGCGGTATGGGCGGACTTGTTGCAGCCGAGATACTGAAGCTGCGCGGACACGAGCCCGTGATATTCGAAGCCTCCGATAAGCTTGGCGGACAGTTCCATCTCGCAGGAATTGCGCCCATGAAGCAGGAAATGGCAGCAGCCACTGAGTGGGAAGTTAAGGAAGTTCAGCGCCTGGGCATAGAGGTCCGCCTGAACACAAGGGTTACTCCCGAGACAATTGCAGACTTCAAGCCTGACAACGTCATCATAGCCATCGGCTCTGATTACGTGGCACCCGAAATCCCCGGCATTGACGGCCCGACCGTTTGCAGTCAGTATCAGGTGCTGCGCGGCGAGGTCAATCCCAGCGGCCGTGTTGCGATTGTCGGCTGCTGCTCTGTCGGAACAGAGGTTGCAGAGCTCTTGGCATCCAGAGGAGCCGAGGTCACCGCAATCGATCGAAAGGGCGTGGGCAACGGCATGACAATGCTGCGCCGCATGTTCCAGGGACCCGAGTTTAAGCATTTCAAGATTGCCAAGATGCCAGGAACCAACGTTGTTGGCTTCGAGCCGGGCAAGCTTCATTATATCATGACCGACAGAAAAACCAAGGTTTCCACTCAGGGCGTGCTCGACTGCGACTGGGCGGTTATCTGCACCGGTATCACCTCCCGCCCCAGTGACGAGCTCAAGGCAAAGTGCGAGGAGCTCGGCATCACGGTCAACGTAATTGGCGATGCTCTCGAGGCTCGCGATGCACGCTTCGCAACCGGCGAAGGCGCCGAGGTTGCAATGTCCATTTAAGCTTCAGCAATAATTGCCTGAAAAGAAAGGATGAACAAAAATGACTCTGGAAGAAAGAATAGCAGCTCTAGAGACCCAGATCCGCAAACTGAACGATATTGAGGAAATTAAATCGCTCAAGGGCAAGTATTTCCGCTGTCTCGACAGCAAGCTCTGGGATGAGCTGGAGACAACGCTCTCCCCGAACATCGTCACCTCCTATTCAAATGGCAAGCTGGTCTTCAACGGCCCGAAGGAAGTCACAAACTACTTCAAATCCGTCATGCCCAGTGAGCAGCTCACCCTGCATATGGGACACACCCCGGAAATCACCATTGAGAGCGAAACCGTCGCCATAGGCAGATGGTATCTGCAGGATCACCTGATCTATACCGGCGGCAAGTATGAGGGGCTGGACGTGCAGGGCGGCGCATTCTACACCGACAAATACGAGAAGGTGGACGGCAAATGGTACATCCTCGAGACCGGTTACATACGCATCTATGAGGAGAGCTACATGCGCGAAGGGAATATCAAAATGCGCACAAACATGCACAGGAAAAAAGAAGAGGCCTGAGCAAATAAGGCGTGCTTGACAAATCGAACAGGGGGCTCAAAAGTCCCCTGTTCCGGAAAAGAGGGAATATAGTGGCATATAAAACCTTGTTTTCTCCCCTTAAAATCCGCGGTCTGGAGCTGAAAAACCGGGTAATTATGCCCGGGATGAACACGAAAATGGTCACAAAGGTCGTGAGCGAGCAGATAATAGCGTATCACGTTGCCCGCGCAAAGGGCGGCTGCGCTCTGAATCTTTTTGAAGCCACCGCTGTTCACCCTCGCGCCCAGGCAAATTTATATATGGGGCTTTACACCACACAGCAGCGCGACGAGCTGAAAAAACTCACAAGCGCCGTGCATGAGGCCGGCGGCATGATCGGGATCCAGCTTTTCCACTCCGGCTTCGTCTGTGAACCCTTTCTTCCTGAAGGCACGGTGGCAATGAGCACAAAAAACATGACCGAGGCTGAAATAACAGAAGTCATGGAAGCCTTCGGATACTCCGCGAGATTAGCGGTAGAGGCCGGCTTCGATACTGTGGAGTTCCACTGCGCACACAGTTACCTGCCGCATGAATTTCTGAGCGCAGGCATGAATAAGCGCACAGACAGGTTTGGCGGAAGCCTTGAGTCCCGCGCGAGCTTTGCCCTCGGCTGCATCCGGGAAATTCGCAAAAACATCCCCGAAACAATGCCGCTTTTCATGAGGGTGGGCGCACAGGATGATTTCCTCGAGGACGGACTGACCGCTGATGACGTAATCCAATTCATAAACTGGGCGGCGGTTGCCGGGGTAGATGTGGTGGACGTATCCAGAGGCAATGTACTCACTCTGGCCGCAACATACGAGGTTCCACCGATCAATTTCGAGCGCGGCTGGAACTTGGAGCTTACAGCGAAAATAAAAGCCGGCGTCAGCATCCCCGTCATGGCGGTTGGACGCATAGTCGAGCCGGAAATGGCAGAGGAAGTGCTGGCCCGGGGCAAGGCAGATCTCGTCGGAATCGGCAGAGGACAGATAGCCGACCCCGAATGGTGCGCCAAGTCCGAGCGCGGGGAAGCGGAGAATATTGTGCGCTGCATCGGCTGCCTCCAGGGCTGCTACGACGCGGTGATTGATCCCCGGCGAAGCTGCATAAGCTGCCTGCAGAACCCAATGGTCTCCCACGAGCATGAAACCATATCGGCTGCCAAGGCGCCTAAACGCGTCATGGTCATCGGCGGCGGTATGGCGGGCATGGAAAGCGCGAAATTACTAAAAAAACTCGGACATATCCCGACCCTTTTTGAAGCGTCGGACAGCTTGGGCGGACAGTTTGTCCTCGCCGGCAAGTCGCCCGGAAAGCAGGAGATAGAGCAGGCCGTACACCGGCACGCTGACGAGGCCGCAAGACTCGGGGTCGAGCTTCGCTGCGGAGCTGCGGTCACCCCGGAGCTTATCGAGAAAGAACGTCCGGATGCGGTGATCATAGCAGTCGGTTCCGAGCCCATCACCCCTGATATCCCGGGAATTGACCAGCCGCATGTTTTTTCCTCGCACGAGCTGCTGTCCGGAAGGTGTCCGGCGCCGCAGGGCAGAGTGCTTGTCATCGGCGGCGGTGCGGTTGGTGTGGAGGTTGCGGAGTTTCTTGCCGCACGCGGCGCAGACTGCACGCTTATGGAGCAGCGCAAGAGAATCGGCGGCGACATGGGCTATCTGCGCAGAATGTGCGTTAAACCGGACTTTGAAAAGTACGGAATTCAGCAGCTGACAATGGCGAGCTGCGAGGAGATCGGCTCGGACTGGGTCTCATACACCCAAAACGGACAGAAAAAGCGCCTTTCCTGCGATGCTGTAGTCATCGCGGTTGGCGCGGCAAGTCGCGACAGCAGCGGGCTTCAAAAAAGCTGCGCGGAACTGGAAATACCATTTTACATAATTGGCGATGCAAAACAGGCACGAAATGCGCTCTGCGCCACAAGCGAGGCTCTCGAGGCCGTAAGGTCGATATAGTTGCCGCAAAGGAGCAAAAACGGAAGCTTGCGCAACGCATAATGAAATAATTAACAAATCCAACAACAGAAAGGGAAATAATTATGAAACTTGTACAAGACAAAATTGTGTTTATCACCGGCGGTACCAGAGGCATAGGCTTTACAGCGGCAAAGACCTTCATCGACAACGGCGCCAAGGTTGCCATTTGCGGCGAGACCCCCGAGACGGTTGAGACCGCTCTTGCACAGCTCAAGGAGCTCTATCCCGAGCATGAGGTTCTCGGCTTCTGCCCGAAAATCACAGACAGGAGCGAAATGAGCGAGGCCATAGGCGCGGTCGTCCAGAAGTGGGGCAGGCTCGATGTCATGATCAACAACGCAGGGATTACCCATGACACTATCTTCGGCAGAATCAAAGAGGGCGAGTTCGAGCATCAGGTCGACGTCAACTTAAACGGCATTTATAACGGCGCATGGTGCGCGTATCAGTACATGAAGAATAACGGCAGCGGCGTAATAATCAACACAGCCTCCGTCACCGGCATCCACGGTTCCCTTTCCGGAGCCGGCTACCCCGCAAGCAAGGCCGGCGTTATCGGCCTGACCACCGAGCTCGGCCGCGAGCTCATCCGCAAAAACATCCGCGTGGTCGCAGTCGCCCCCGGCGTTGTCAAGACCGACATGACCACGAATATTAACCCCGAGATTATGGAGCAGTTTTTGAAGTATCTGCCCATGAAGCGCATGCTGGAGCCTCAGGAAATTGCAAACACCTATCTGTTCCTCGCGTCTGATCTTGCCTCCGGCATCACTGCAACCACCGTTAGCGTAGACGGCGCATACAGGCCCTAAGCCTGATTTTAGCTGCCTCAATCGGAGAAGGAAGTAAATATGTTTGAAGGAAAAGTCGCATTTATAACCGGCGGCGCAGGCGGCATAGGCTTTGCCACTGTCAAGAAGCTCCTCGCCGAGGGCGCGAAGGTCTGTCTGTGCGACAAAACCCCGGAGCTCACCGAGGGAGCACTCCGCAGAGTAAAAGAAATAAACCCCGATTACCCTGTCATAGGCAAAAACCCGCAGATATGCAGCGAGCAGGAAGTTCGCGCGGCAATGGAAGAGGTTGTGGAAAAGTGGGGACGGATAGACGTTCTGTTCTGCAACGCCGGTATTGATATGTCATATCCCATAACGCGGATACCGGAGGGCGAATTTGAGAACGTGCTGAATGTAAATCTGGTCTCCACCTATGTAGAGTGCCGCTGCGTTGTGCCCATCATGAAAAGGCAGGGCGGCGGGGCAATCGTAAACACATCCTCCGTGACCGGCGTTTTTGGCTCGGCTCTCGGCGTGGCCTACCCTGCGAGCAAGGCCGGAATCATAGGCCTTACAAAATCGCTGTCCATGGAGCTGGCGCGCTTCAACATCAGGGTAAACTCTGTTGCGCCCGGAGTCATAAAAACTCACATGACCGAAACCCTGAGCGAAGATATCAGAACGGGCTTTGAAAAAAGCATTCCACTCAAGCGCATGGGTGAACCGGACGAGGTCGCAGACGCACTTTTGTTCCTCGCCTCTGACAAGGCCGGATATATAACCGGCGTGACCCTGC
>CAZHUG010000014.1:0-25601 GCA_964535405.1 uncultured Oscillospiraceae bacterium
TCAGCCACCGCGTCCGGCATACGAGCGCCGTATAAAGCCTTCTCGTCGTGGGAAAAATCCATGCCGATGGAATCCCCGGTGAGCACGCGGGAGGAGTCAAGCATTGCCTCAAGCAACTTAATCTTATCCCCGGTTAATTTATTACAGCTTGCCATTATAAGCTTTTTCTCCTTTTGCTTTGTACTTGCTGGTCTATTTCAGTTTATCTTTTATTGCGGGAAGAACTTCCGTTAAGTCAGCTACAAGGCCATAATCACATAGATTAAAAATTGGTGCATTCTTGTCTTTATTTATCGCAAAAACCACACCTGCCTGATTTACGCCCACCATATGCTGTATTTGCCCGGAAATACCCAAGCCCATGTATACCTTAGGTTTTATCATTATCCCTGAGACGCCCAAATAGCTGTCTCTTGGCATCCACTTCATCTCCTCGGCAAGCGGGCGCGTACAGCCCACCTCGGCGTCTATTACATTAGCAAAATCAAAAACAGACTGCAAAACTTCTTCACTTGTCACGCCTCTGCCTGCGCAGACAACTCTTTCCGCCGCGGATAGATTGACTGTCTTCTCCTTTTTGATTCGCTTTTCTATAAGGCGTATGCCGGATGATGTTGCCGCTAAATCTCTGATATCAGTAGTTGGAGGCATATCTTCCGACGGAAAAACGCCCGCTCCTGCACAAACAACGACTGTTTCACTCAACGCCTTTTCTGTTTTGAATGCAGCGCCTCCGTATACCATTCGCACACCAGTCACGCCGCCGTCTGTCACACCAAGTGAAGAAACATCAGAAAGCACACAGCACTCCAGCGCAGCGGCTATTGCCCCGGCAGCCAAGCGGCCATTCTTACTCGTTTCCGCCAGAACCATAGCGGGTTTTTCCCCGCAAACAAGCCGGATAATTTGAGGTATGTAATTAATGAAAGACTCATTTTTTAATTCACCCAGGTAATATGCGACATCAGCGCCCTTCGCAAGGGATCTGTCACCTGAATAAATTAAGGTGGTTTTTTCCCCAAAGGAAGCACCGGCGGCAGTTAATGAAGCGATCGCTTCTGCTGTTTCGGCAATTATCCAAACGTCTCTTAATTTGCTCATTACTCAAGTCTCCTCTCTAAAGCGCTTTCTTAAGATGCTCGACGAATTCGCTGACAGCTTCATCGCCGGAACCTTCAATCACTATTTTCTTCCTGTCAGTCTCTTCAGGCGCAAGGACGCTAATGAGCTCAGAGACCTTATCTGTTTTGGCAGCTAAATCTGAAAGGCTCCATATTGTAGACGGTTTTTTTCCGGCACCCATGATATCCTTAAGTGAAGCGATTCTTGGCGTATTAATATCGCCCGTCACGCTGATTACGGCAGGAAGATCGACTTCCAGCACCTCAACACCATCCTCCAAAAACCGCTCGACCTTTAAGTGTCCGTCCTCTGCGGTGACTCCGCAAACGCTGTTAACGGTATTCCAGCCCAATAGTGATCCCAGCATGTTTCCGACCTGCTGAACGTACATATCCCCCGAGCCCTCGCCGCAGATTACCAGGTCCACGCCGCCTATCTTCTGGATACCCGCTTTTAGCATCTTAGCGATGGCAAGAGTATCGGCAGTGCCCAGCGATTCATCCATAATGCCATACATTTCTTTCGGGCCACGTGCAAGTACTGCCTTTTTCAGCTTGGAATTATCAACCACCGCCCCTCCGGCAGTCAAGACAACAACTTCGTCGTCTTCCCCAGCCAGCTGTATTCCCGCTTCCACTGCATTGAGATCATATTGGCCTATGGAATAGACGGCACTTCCGGTGTCCAGAGTTCGATCCGCTCTAATCCCTATTCCCTCATTGTCCGGAACGCATTTATAACATATTACAGTTTTCAAAATAACACCTCTCATAATACTTTACTAAAAACCTACTGTAGGATGATATAGTCCTTTCAAAACCCAAACAGCAAAAGGCGGAAGCCGGCTCATAGCCAAAAACCGCCTTTTGTTGTATAGTTTTATTCGGGGTCTAGTTCAGAAATATCCTATTTATGCTCAAATTGTTTGCAGTTGTCTTTAATATATTTGGATATACCCTTTTCGTGCAGGGCATCAATCTCCTCTTTGGTCATGCCTATCTCGGCTAGAACGTCATAAGTATCCGTTCCATGGTCAACGCCGGAGCGGAATATCTGGCCGGGGTTTCTCTTTACAGGGGGCACAACGTTTGAACCCGTTATTGTAATGGGCCAGCGCTCGCTCTCCCATGTCGCAAGAGATTTGCGAGCTATATAATGCTCGTTCTGGACCATATCGGAATATTCCATCACACAGGAGCAGGGGATTTTTGCGTCATTGAATATTTTTTCAATTTCTGCGGCGCTGTGCTCTGCGCAAAAAGCCAAAACTTTTTCTTCCAAAAGTTTTCCGGCGTCCGTTGTCATATACACCCTGGAGGTGCCCCTGGGGTACATCTCCCCGCCGTACTCCAGGCCGAAAAGCCCGCAGGCGGATTTAAATGCGCCCGGTCCGAGGATGAGCATTATGACGCTGCCCTCTTTGCAGTTGTATGCGCCGTAGCCGGCGACCAGGGATGAGTTAGCAAAAAATTCGCGTTTTATTTTTGTTCCCGTAGTCAACTCATTTATCATGCCGACTCCCAATGTGCGCACAATGGTCTCATACTGGCTGATATCAATACTTTCGCCCACGCCGGTCTTCTGAGTCTTAATGTATGCGGCCAGCGACATGCCATAGGCCATGAACCCGGTGTAGTAGTCCGCCACGTCAGGACCGCAGGGGAAGTATTGAGACCCGGGCTCTCCATTTGCATACATCATGCCGCCGAATGCCTGGGCGATGGGGTCGTATGAAGCCCTGTTTACATACTCAGGGACCCCGGTCTGGCCATAGCCAGAGACATGCGTTATGACAAGCTTCGGATTAACCTCCCACAGCGCTTCATCCGTGAGTCCCCATCTTGTCCACTGTCCTCCCTTTGACGCCTCCAGAAAAATGTCGGCTCCTTCTATTAGCTTCAGAAACGCCGCGCGCCCATCAGGGTCAACAACATTCAAAGAACAGTTTCTGATATTCCTGCGTGTCTGCTCCAAGCTCCAGCCCGGCATCATAATGTTGCCGTGGTTTAAGTCAATGCCATTGGGGTTTTCAACGAAAATGACATCAGCGCCGTGGTCTGCCATCAGAGACGTCGCAAACGGTCCGGCTACGGAGATTGCAGAGGTCACAACCTTGACTCCTGAGAGCATCCCAAATTGGGGCATATCCTGTATTTTCATATAAGTTTTCCTTTCAATATTCAGTTATTTCTTTTTGCTGAGAAATTTTGCTATGTATGCATCCTTATAGGCCTTTGCTTCCTCGGAGTTTGCCAAAAATGGCGTTGTCTGGCATTCCATAAGCAGCAGCGCGGGCAGTTTATCATAGCAGACGTAATTTATCGCCCTCTTTGCAATGCCGAGAGTTGCAATGGGCATCTCCGCGATTTTCGCGGCGAACTCCATTGTCTTCTCTTCAATTTCATCAGGAGGATAGACATAAGATGCTATGCCATACCTCTCGCATTCCTCTGCCGTAAGCCTGGCGGAGGTAAATGCGAGCTTTTTTGCGAGGAATGGACCCACGGCTGCTGTGAGAGTTGCAAGGGAACCCATCTCGGGCACAAGGCTCAGGCTCATAAAGTTGGGAGATAATTTGGCATTGTCGGCCATAATGATGAAGTCACAGAGCATTGCGATACCAAAACCGCCCCCCATGGCATAGCCCTCAACCATTGCGATCACCGGCTTATCCATATTGGGTATTTCCTGCGCGATCAGTCCCATGTGATTCACATTATTTCGGGTGCCGTCCATCGTGTTTCCGGTCTTCACCCCGCTCAGATCAGCACCCGAGCAAAAGCAGTGGGCAGAGCCCTTGAGGATGATCACTTTTACTTCCATGTCCATAGACATCACGCGAAGCGCATCCAGCAAGGCCAGATTGAACGCATCATCCATGGCATTTTTAACCTGGGGCTTATTAAACGTAATCACACCGACGTTTCCATTTTTTTCGAGGATCATTAATTCTGACATACAGAAAACTCCTTTATTTAGTTGATGAAAGACCCTGGGCTAAAACCTTTCTCAGCGACCACCCTTTTTTGCGGCCTCCTTAAGAATTGCCTTACCCGCGGAGTATATGCATATCTGGTCTGTGCCACCGCCGATGCGATGCATCCTGGAATCGCGCCAATAGCGAGAAATCCGGCAGTCCTCAGTGTAGCCGATGCCGCCCATTACCTGCATGGCCGAATCACACACCTCAAAGCCCGCCTGGGCACAATAAAGCTTGGTAAGGCCGGACTCTATCTGGATAGATTTCCCCTGATCCTTAAGCCAGGCGCAACGGTATATCTGGGAACGCATATTATCAATTTTTATGCGCATCTCGCAAAGCAGCTCTTGGATGAGCTGTGTGCTGCCTATCGTCTTGCCGAACTGAACGCGCTGATTGGCATACGCCACAGCGTCGTCGTAGCAGCACTGTGCCATGCCCAGAGAGCCTGTTGCGATAGAGAGCCTTTCGACCTCGAAATTTTTAAGCAGCTGGAAGAAGCCGTTGTTCTCCTTGCCGAAAATATCCTTCTCCTCGACTTCTACGTCCTCAAAGTATATCTCGCAGAGATGTCCGTGGTCCTTACATCCGATTTTGGGCATATGCGCGAATGTGATTCCCGGCTTGTCTGCGGGCACCCACCACATTGTCATGGCCTTATGAGGCGAAGGATTATCTAGGTCCCTGGTCACGAACAGGATATATGGAGCTGTGTCCGCGCCCGTTATGAAGCTTTTGTGTCCGTTTAAATAAACCTTGCCGTCCCTCCTGGTCGCCGTGGACGCGATCGCCGAGTTATCGGAACCCGCCTGCGGCTCGGTTATTCCGAGCGCAAAAGAAACCTTTCCGTTTTTAAGGTGGCTGTACGCCTGCTTTTTCTGCTCTTCTGTTCCGAAATGGCTCAGATCGTCGACCTGGAGCATCACGCTTGTGAACGGAAATCCCTTTGAAAAGAAGCGTTCCTTGACAAGCTGAGTGGTCAAAACGTCACAGGGTGTTCCTCCGAAGTCTTCCGGAAGGCCAATCCTGCCTATGCCGGACTCGAAAACAGTCTCGTGGTACTCAGTGGGCTGGCGGTTTTCCTCATAACACTTTCTGAAATATGCTTCGTCAAACCCGCATCCCGCAATGAATTCGTCAATGCTTTCAAGCAATAGCTCCTGTTCCTCAGTCAAACTAAAGTCAATCATAATTTTTCTCCTATTTTAAATTTTTAGATTCTTGATTATTTTACATGAGCCCCATAAATTTCCAGACAGGAATGCAGGCCAAGTTACCCACGAGACTGATAATCATGTAAAAATAGCTCGATGCCGCGACGTTCTTCCACTCAACCAAACCGCCTGACATACCCTCCGCCATGATGTAGCTTGTATTGTTAAAGGACAGGCTCCACACCTGAGAAGCGATGTAGGCACACCAAATCACAACAAAGGGAGAGATGCCCATAGAGACGCATAGTGGGGAAAACACAGCATAGAGAATAGTTACGCTTGCGAGCAGGGAGACAACTGCATAGCGCATGATGTATGTAACGACAGTCACCACAATAACCAGCATGAATCCGTTTGAAACTATGGGAGATAGGATGGGGTTCAAGGTCGCTTGCAGCCATCCGCTGATTCCGGTAGCGGAAAAGAGAGCGGCTATTCCGGTGATTCCGCCCATCATTATGATTACGACCCAGGGGATTTTGCTGGTGATCTCCTGCGGTGTAAACAGGCCCTTCGCGACCATGAGCACCCAAAGAATCATGGCTATCACAAAACTGTCTATTCCGGTTATCGAGGTCGTCATCCATGCTATAATTCCAAGTACGAGCAAGACGGCGCTGAACTTTTCGTTTCCGGTCATCGGACCCATTTCATCGAGCTTTTTCTGAACGAAGCCCTCCGGTAGATCGGCGGTATTTGTTTTATAATACTTTAGGTTAAAGAAATAGAAGCCTATGAACACAACAATGCCCCATACAATTGTGGCCCCGGCCCAACTTAGCCAGGTAAAGGACTCTCCGGGCATCATGGCCATAAGCATATAGACCATTGTGGCTCCCGTCAGGAAGCACAGACCCAGGATGTTTGACGGGACGAACATGGCGCTGAATAAACCCGCCGCGCCCTTGCTTTTTTTCTCGACACCTAGGGCATCGGCCACTTGGGCAGTGAATGGCGCCATGATAGCGACCTTTGCAGGCATATTGGGTATGCAGGGGCTGAGAACGCCGCCGGCTACCATAATAGCGAGAATCTGTCCGTTATACGTGGGCTTAAACAGCTTCATAATTGTAAACGCAAGTCTCTTCATAAATCCGCTGTTGATAATTCCGGTGGCAAACCCAACAAGGGCAACGACCATCCAGACAGTCGAGCTGCTAAATCCCGAAAACACCGTTGAGAATCCTGCGACTTTGAAAGCGAACATGGCCGTCAGAGCCATCAGCACGCATATGGGGTCGGGGAACACTTTCAGCGTCATAAGAAGAATCATTGAAACAAACGCTCCTAGAAATCTCAATCCTTCAATCGTCAATGTTTCTGTAGGCTGCGGCGCAATCGCGATAACCAGCCCTACTCCAACAGCTGCCAGAAACTTGATTAATTTTGTGACAGTAACCTTACTCACATGAATTTCCTCCCAAGTTCTTTTAATTTACTTGCAATACTAAATGCGATAATGTACACTTTCCATAATCCGATATTATTTAGCCTTATCCGTACATCAATACCCCCTTTTTCCTTCAAGCCGGAATAGCTCCGAATAGCTCTTCCGCAAGGCGTTTTTGTCAATCTTGCCTATTGTAGTGACGGGTAGGTCTTTAAGGAAAAAAATTCTCTTCGGCACTTTGTATTTTGCGAGTTTTAGGCTGATGAAGTTCTGCAGCTCGCTTTCACTAATTTCGCTGTCTTCTGTTTTCACGACAGCAGCGACGATATATTCGCCCAAATCCCCCCCTGACAGGCCAAAAACCGATGCCTTTTCAATTTCCGGATTAAGTATTATAATGTCCTCAACTTCGGCAGCCATAACGTTTTCACCACCCGTTTTAATCATGTCATTCGTTCTTCCCCTGAAATAGTAAAACCCCTCTTCATCTCTGCTGAGTATGTCCCCGGTGTGAAACCATCCCTGCTCGTCGAATGTATTCGTTTTGCCCAGATATCCGCTCATCATAAAAGGAGACTTTGCGATGCACTGCCCCCCTTCCCCGTCCGGCACCTCATAGCCGTTCTCGTCTATCAACTTGAGCCGGCACGCGGGATTCCGCTTTCCAACCGAAAGGCTGAGCTTAGGATTCTGACGGTACATTTCCCGGGTAAAGGAGTGCGAGGTGTTTGCCGCATCCTCGGTATGCCCATATCCTATGGCGATTTTAGCGTTGGGAAATAGGTCAAAGACATCATTGATTATTTCAGCGGAGCTGCATCCGCCGGTCAATGTAACCGTTTTGACGGAGGACCTGTCATGTTTAAGAAATTCCAGATTTTCCTTTAACCTGCGGCACAGGGAGGGCGGAAGAAGAAGCATCCTTGTGACCCGGTATTTCTGGATTGAGTATATGATTTGCTCAACATCGAGTTTTTTTAGAAGAGTAATGCATCCGCCTGAAGACAGCATAAACATAAGCTGGGATATGCCTCCCTGATGGAACAGGGGGTTGAAGAGCAGATAATTATCTCCGACTCTGTAATCCACGCTTCCTGCAATTGCTCTTGTAGCAAGGCGAAGAAACAGGGCCTCATGGGAAGCAACAGCAATCTTTGAAAGTGCCAGTGTACCGCCTGTGTATAGGTATAGGGCAATATCATCGGCATTTACTTCAGCTTTATATTCCCACTCGGGATTCCCCGATAAGATCATAGCTCCCAGGTCATGGGCCTCAGCTTCATCGTCGCTTATAAAAACGGTTTTTTCAGGCAGTTTCTTCTTTATTGGCAAAATACTGTTTCTGTACTCTGCGCTGTATATGATATAATCACATTTGCTTTGATTGATTAAAATGAGCAGCTCCTCTGGCAAGAGCCTGTAATTGAGCAAAGCAGGAATGGCGCCCAGTTTCTCAAGTGCATAAAAAATGGTGACAAAGCTCAGGCTGTTGCCAAACAGCATGGCTACTATGCTGCCCTTTCGTATGCCGGCATTATGGAAGCTTTCAGAAAGGGCGTTAACTTGCGAACAAATATTGCCATACGAAAAGACCTGGTCATCAATTATCAAGGCCGGGTTGTCGGCATTCAATTTAGCCTGATTTTCAAATAAGTCATAAATAGAAAGCATTTTGTCCCTCCGTTTGAGTGCTTTATCACAACGTTTCTAGTTATTTTTCTAACAATAAGTCTATCAACTTTATTCAATTTTGTATTCATAAACGATTCATGAAATTTTGTCGTTTTTTAGTCAAGCATGAACATATTCTTTATCCGCATATGATGGTAACTATATTTGACAGGAGTATTGAGCTAATGAATTGTTTCGTACTATATAAATATCTTAAGCGTAAATATGGCGCTGAGCTCTGGTGCAGCGGGGAAAAAGCGGTATTGCGCAGTGATACAGAACAGGAGATTTACGAAATATCCAAACAGATATCTGAGATGGCAGAGGACAAGCTTTTTGTCTGTTTGCCTGCGGCATTTTCGGCTGACACCCAGCTACCGAATTGTCTTCTGCTGTGCGGTATGCCGGAAGATCTGCAAATTTTTGCGGCTGTCAAGTATCTGTTCATCGTAGATTTATCAGATATTGACGAGCTCGTATCTTCCTGCAAGCGATTGTTATGTTTGGAGAATTCAATAGCCAGTGCGAGCTCAGCGCTCTATGAAATGCTGCTCAAAAGAAAGACAATGCAAGAAATCATAGACAGGGCAGCCGGATATATGGAAAATCCGATTGTAGTCTATGATTCAAGCTACGTTATTCTTTTCTTTTCGTCTGACTATAATTATGAAGACCCTATTTGGACAAAAAAGTGTCTTGAATCGAGGACGATTGAACCCGAACATGTAAAAGAGATAGAGGAATGTCGGCATATAAGAGCAGATACTACGGAGTCGTTTCGCGCGCGGAGCGACCACAGCCCCTATGACAGGCTCGTGAGTTCGATTATTTATGACAATCTGATCTGCGGCAATGTGCTTATGCTGGAAATAAACGATAAGGCGGGTTATATCCAACGAAGAATGCTGCCTGTAATAAGCCAGATTATGCAGTCTTATTTGATATATGAGGGCAAAATCGGACAAAAGTCTTTGTCAAAACGTTCTTTGTTTTTGATCGAGCTTCTAAGTGAAAACAGCAATGTGGAACGTGTTTTACTGAATGCGGCGCCACTGGGGATTGTCTTTCCGGAGACTTACGTTGTCGAATGTATCTGGTTTAATCCTGAAAAGCAGTACACTCTAGCCAAGAGAACCGAGATCAGAAATGAGCTCAAATCCTTATATCCTAACGCAATGATGACATATTTCGAAGGAAATCTTGTGCTGATTACATTGGGTCAGTATGGGGTGAGAAGCACCTTCAACAATAATGAATCCCGCCTGCGCACTATATCTGAAAAACATGAAATTCGAATCGGTATAAGCAATATTTACTCCTCCCCCGCTGATTTGAGAATTGCTTATCTCCAGGCGAAAGAGTGTATATTGTTATATGAAAAAATGGAAATAAAAGAAACCGTTTGTCGCAGCTCTGTCACAAGTTTATATTCAATTTTTAATCATGTCAGTGACGAAAAAATTTTGAAGCACAGCATTCATGCTGCAATTGAAATTTTAAAAAAGTATGATGAAGAAAAAGGCTCGTCACTTTTAGAAACGCTTAACCAATACATGCTTTGTAACCAAAATATAAAGACTGCGATTGAAAAGCTTCACGTGCACCGCAACACTTTTAGCTATCAACTTCGTAGAATTGTAGAACTTACATGCATCGACTTAAAAAATTCCGAGGATATGTTCTATCTAAATTGTTCTCTGCGAGCCTATTACTATCTGAAGTCTGATATTGATTAATATCTGCCCATTTGTTAATTTGCCTTGGCGTGGAGACATGCCCGAGGACACGATAATTCTCACTCTCGCCTGCGGCAAATATCTCATCAACGATTTGGACATCGGCTCAATCGGCCCGAGTACTCCGGCCTTCTTCAGCCAAGCCGTTTTAAATGCTCTGGTGGAGAAATTCGGCCTGCATCCAATCTCCAAAGCCCGAGCAGGATTTGGCCGCTATGCCGGGCAATTAGCAGTCTGCGTTTAGCTAAATGGAATAGTATTAAAAAGACGCCCCCTAGGGGCGTCTTTTCATTTGCATATGTAGCGATTCGATCCAACAGCATATTGCAACTGTCCTGTTTCATGAGACTGCGGCATTTCCGCACCGCTCGTGAATATTGCCGACGGCAAGCGGTTTCTGAGATGCCATAAAAGATCGCAAGGCAGAACTGGATCAGCAACTCGAATCTCTTGGAGTGAACAAGATAGATCCAAATAACAGTGAGGATATAGCACAACGGGAAGAAGTCATTCATCATCTCGATATCCAGCGTGGGCCGCATCCTGGTTAATCGGGAACGTTTTTTCCGCTTTAGACTCATATAGTAGTCCCAGCTCTTTACAAGTGACATGCCCGAGTGGTAAAGTTGGTATATATACTATGAATATGACATCTGTCACAGAAATGACTTGCTATTTTATCTACATGCCGGAGTACTATGATTGGATATTGTTTGGGTCGAAAGCCTCTAATGTATCTTTCGCGAAAGCAGAGGCGTTTACTGCAAATATTGGTGGGAAAGCAGTTGGTGATAGCAATGATGAAGAAGGCACTACATCTACTGGCAACGTATGGTATTGGTATTACGATGAATTCATTAGAACTCGTTTGGATCAATATAGCCCGATCGGTTCACTTGAAATTAAAGGCATGAACAACTATAGCAAGACGTTTTCACCCAAATATTATAGTACTTTTATGGGTCTATATTAAGTTGGTGTATTATTATGAAAAACCTGCAAAATGGCAAAAGAAACGCAGGAAAACTACATTCTTGGCAAAAAGCCGCAATCGCAATAATTGCGATTGCGGCCGTTGCCCTGTCAGTATGGTATCATATTCCATTAAAAAAGGATACATCAATAACAGTTATTAACTCAAAGGACAGCGAAAGTTATGTAAATGTCCGCTTAGATTTGGATATTTATCGTTCATTTTTGTTTCCAACTGAGATTCGTGGACAGTTACAATTTGGAGATGTGACATATATACCGTGGGCAAAAGAGGAGTTTGGATTTTTCAAGAGAATTTCAAAAAAAATTAAGGGTGATATAGTCTCCCCTGTGTGTATTAACTCGTCAAATATAGGCCATATTGGTACCGAAGAACTGGCGGGAATAGGCCATGATAGGATGCTTAGTGATCTGATCTATATCCAGTATCTGGAGTTTGACAGACACTATAACGTAAAAGCACTTACGTTGTTCAGAATATGCGACGGCAGTTCTATATGGAATAGCAGCGAATAGGCTAATGCCATATTACTCTTACACCCCTTTAGGCTCAGACCAATTGAAATTCACATTTAATACTGGGAGTAAATTTGTCGGATCATAGAATCATATGTAATAAAACAGCCCACACGCTTCTAAGGCCTGTGGGCTGTTTTATGAAAAATATATCTTCTGATTAAGCGAAATTGACAGCAAATTCGCTGCTTTTGACTGATTTCAGTCACCCCGTCTAAGCCACAGTCTCCTACCTTTCGCGCTTTGATGAAGACACTGGGACTCGGGTGAAAGCGGCCTAAGACCTTTTGCAGCCGAGCCTCGAGCCGGGAGAGAATTCTATGACCCACAATTTTTTTAAGATGCTTATTTCTGAATATTGACACGGCAAGCTCTTCCTCGATGCGAAATCCATGCTGGGTGAGCATGTCCTTTATATATCGGGGATGAAAATTATAATATATATTGCTCGGCCTCTTGCTCGGCAAATAATCAAACGGCGCAATGTTGGCTCGCCTGAAGATATAGCGCAAAATTTCGACAATGTTCTTCTTATTGGCATATTCGAGAATGAATGTGCCGCCCTCTTCCAGTATCATATTTACTTGCGTGAAAAAGTCAGGCACATTTTCGACATGATGCATAACGCGAACGCAGACGGCGTTTTTAAATTTCTGTCCGTATTTTCTCAATTGATATAGATCCGCCTGCATACAATCAACATTATTCAGCCCGAGCTGCGCTACTCTTTCGCGGGCCTGACTGACCATATTTTCTGCATAGTCAGTGAGAAGTACCCGGGTGCAGCGCGGGGCGTATTCGTTGACGAGGCGACCATATCCGCCTCCTATATCTATGCACGTATCTGTCATGTCAATCGTAAGCCGTCGCAAAGCTATACGCTCAACTTCATCCTCATATTCGCGATCGTGATCCTTCCAAAACGCGGCATAATCCGTATCACTGTAGTCGCAAATGTTATTTTCTGCTTTTCCGATATCTAAACTTGCACTGTCAGAAAAATTCATTGTTTGCACCTCCAACATAAAAAGCCTGCTCAATCTGACAAATAAAGCATAACAGAATTGAACAGGCAGTTATTTAATTTAGAATGATTATTAACCTACGAAACTATGAATGATTTCCTACGATTTTATGAAGGTGCAGACCGAAGTTCGGCGATGAGCACAATGTACGCACGCTGCTTTCGGCTCATATAAGCACACGCAAGAAACTGCCCACAGGCATTTAGAAGCCTGTGGGCAGTTCTATTACAAATATATCTTCTGATTAAACGAGATTGACGGCAAACTTGCTGCCGTTCATGACGGCGTTGAATATCTTCGACGTCTTGTTTGCGTCGCCGGTCTTCCACACATTTTGGACGCCATCAGCTATGAGGGCATTATACAGTCCGTCGTTTGACTTTACGCCGGTGGACAGAACAACAACGTCTGTTTCTAAGGCTTTGAGCCTTGATTTATCAATGTTTTTCTATGCCCCTTATGAGGCATCGTCCCGGGAGCCGAGAAGTTGGTGGCTTCTCGGTTCCCGGGACGATCAAAACGAATAGGCTATAAGCAGCTTTCGGGCTGCTTCTTATTCAAAATGTGGTATATCCTGAACCGTGGGTTTAAACAGTTCCTTGGCGATATCGCGCTCATAGCGGCCTGTTTTCAATGCCTCTTCAAACAGATTCCTGGCATTTTCACGAGTGAGATTTTCAATGTCGGCAATAATGGCCTCAGCCGTAGGCTCAACCTCGCAGAAGGTTATAACATAGAAGAAGCGAATCTCACCCAAATTGGCGATAAAGTCAGGGATAGTATGTATCCCATGTGCATGCAGATATTCGTCAGCTTCACGAGTCACAGGCAGGTTCGCCGACTCGGCGATGAGCTTGCCTTTAAATTGAGCGACATTATCACCGGTGAGCACATCAGAAATAGCCGCCGGCATGAAAATGTCACAGGGATAATTAATCCAATCCGTGTTTGGCAGCACCTTCCATGCGGGATCAAATTTAGTCCGGTCCATCTCACCTTTCGGTAGCACATTCTTAATGAGGCTGTCCGTATCAAGTCCATCCTCACAATAAACAAAACAGTTAACGTCAGCTATGCCAATAATTTTATAGCCAAGCTTGGCCATCATCTCCACACAGCCCAGACCCGCATTTCCAAAGCCCTGCACGATTACAGAAGCGCCGGACTCGCCCCCCATCAGCTTCCATGCTTCATCGGCCGAGAATGCCGTGCCATAGCCGGTTACGGCTGTTTCAACAAGCAGGCCGGGACGCACCTCTGCTTTCAAGGCGATATTTAGATTTTCAACGCCTTTGGCGACTATAGGATCTTTTTTCATCTCCGGAGGCAGAGGCTCGCCGTCAAAGCCAATCTCCCTGAGAATCTCACGGATTTCCTCATCCCGTGTTCCCATGTCGGAGCCAATGTTCAGGCCGATCTCTACATAGGGGCGCATTGCTATGATATAGCGCTTAAGTACATCGCGGGCGTCCGGCGCCTTATAATCGTAGCGTATGCCGCCCTTCATGCCGCCTTTGCGTGAATTCCTTGCAGCATTGCGCTTGTGTGCCATGACCTCTGCCAACTGGACTACCGTCTCAAGATCAACGCTGGGGTGCATGCGGATGCCTCCGCCTGCATACCCGTCAACCAGATTGTAGATGCAAAGCCAGCCTATAGCATCAGTCTGCGTATCATTCCACTCAATTGTAACATAAGGTTTCATGTGATTTTTCCTCCTTCAATTTATGTCTTGTCTTCTTATGCCTTATCTTTTAAAAATTACGACGGGTGGGCGGCGAATCAGCTTTGGTCAAAACATGGCTTCTAGGCCTTCGCCGCAACATCCTCCTCGGTCTTTGCATTCTTTTTATAGCCGAACTTGAAAACGCTGCAGGCAACCGCTACCAGTCCGAGGCCCCAGGACCAGAGGCTGTACGGTGCATATGAAAGAACCGAAACACCAACGACACCCGACATATAAATGCCGACATCAGACCACGGGGTTATGCTCATGATCGGGCTGGCAAGCGTATTACTGAGCACCGCGCAGTCAAGCTTTGAGTAACCAAGATCCTCGTACTTTTGCTCGAGCATTTCGAAAGGCATAATGATAGCGACCGCAGAGCTGGAGGTGCATATAGAGGCAAGAAAGCCGATAATCCAGTTCCATACCGCAAGCCCGAATACAGTTTTCACATTTCTCATTAAGGTCTCTATAACAACTTCAAGAACTCCGATTTCGGTCATAACACCGGCCATATTCATAGCCGCATAAATGATGACAAACAGCTCGGCCATGCCTACCATGCCGCCGCGGTTGCAGAGCGTCATAACCTGGGGAATAATAGCCTCCGCGGACATTCCGGAGATAGCCGTGACATCAAACCCGTTTACAGTGCAGGCCAAGCCGTCCCAGACGGAGAAGCCATTGAGCAAAGCACCGATTATAATTGCGATAAACCCGCCGGAATACAGGGCAAGAATCGCGGGAAGCTTCTTGAAGCTCACAATAAAGACGTAGATAATCGGGATCAAGGCTATAGGACTAATGTTAAATATTTCAGCAAGCGCCCGGCTCAGGCTGGTGGTATCGACAGCAGTGCCTGAAATGCCGCCGGCAAATCCCATCACCGTATAGAAAACTATGCAGATAATTAAGGCCGGAACCGCAATATAAAGTGCTCGTTTGAGCGTCGCCGCGGTATCCGCTTTTGCCAGCGCTGCGGTCGTATTAAAGTTATCGGACATCGGAGAGATAAACAGGCCCACGTGAGATCCACCGATAACCGCGCCCGCAAGAAGCGGAAGGTTTACGCCCAGCGCCGTGCCAAGGGTAATCATTATGATGCCCATCGTGCCCGCCGTGCCGTAGCTCGTGCCAATGAAAAAAGCTGTCAGAGCTGTGAGAACGAATCCCAGAGGGATGCACATGCTGGGGGTTATGAACTTCATCAGATACGTAATGAGTGTAGGTATAGTACCGCCAAACACAAGTGCGGCAACAAGAAACCCGATTCCGCAAAGCAGTACGGACAGATCGGCAATACTTGCCACTTTTTTGAGCATGGCATCCAGAAGCTGTCTGAGTGTGTATCCGCAACGCAGTCCTATAATGACCATATACAAGGTTGTGGTGAGAAGTGCGACAGAGATATCGACTTTATTCCTCGTAAATACGATCAGTACCAGCAGCATGACCACAATGCAGGAAAACGCCTCAAATTTATTTGGCTTGCGGATCACTTTCTCCTTTGATTTCATTTGCTACCTCTCCTTTTTATTTCCGTTAGTATATCGCCTCTCCACTCGATAATTGATTGAAAGCACCTTTTGCTTAAAAAATCTCAGCTATTTGCTATATCCCCATACATTGTCGCGATCTCTTCTTTCGTAAAGCCCGCAATATCACAGAGAACCTTGTAGTTGTCCTGACCCAGCGTCGGGGCGGCGCGTGTAATTGTATCCTCTTCGTTGCTGAATTTCATCGGCGTGCCGGGCATCCGCAGCGTGCTGTTCATACCCGGATCGAACACCTCCCACATCATGTTTCTAACCTCTATTTGCTCCAGCTCGGCGGCCTCGGCGAGATTATTGATGCGTCCAAACGGAATTCCGGCAGGGACAAGTCTTTCTTCAAGCTCCGCAAGTGTGATATCGGCGGTTGCGGCCTCGATGCGCTCCTTTATATACGCCGCTCGCCCGAGTCGCTTTGTCGGCGTGTCATAATCGGGATCATCAACCATATCGTCAAGTCCAATGGCCTTTCCAAAGATAATCCAGAGCTTTGTCGTACCACAGCCAAGGACAAAAGAGCCGTCCTTCGCCTTGTACATATCCCATGGCGCATGGGCAGTGCCTGTGTTTCCCGGTCTCGTAGGCACCTTCCCCAGAAGTGTATAGTCAAGAACATAGGCCTCCATCACGGAGAACATTGAGTCGAGCATAGCCACATCCACATGACAGCCCTCATTGGTGCGTTCCCTGTTATAGAGAGCCATCATAATGGCAAGCGCAAGATACGTTCCGCTGTAGCTGTCCGCTATGCAGGGGCCAACTTTTACAGGGTCGTTGTCGGGGTAGCCGTTCATGCTCATCATGCCGCTCTCGGCCTGGGCAACAATGTCATAGGCCGCTCTCTTGCTCATGGGACCGGAGAGCCCAAAGCCCGTGATCTGGCCGTAAATGATGTCCGGCTTGATTGCTTTCATGCTCTCATACGTGAACCCGAGTCGCTCGAAGGTTCCAACCTTAAAATTTTCCACTACTACATCCGCTTCGACTATCAGCCGGCGAAGAGCCTCTTTTCCGGCTTCTGTTTTTAGATCAAGCGTGATTCCGAGCTTATTGCGGTTAAAATAAGCGAAATATCCGCTATAGTCATTGACAAACGGCAGCCATGATCTCGTCTGATCTCCGGCGGGCGGCTCAATCTTGATGACCTCGGCGCCATGATCCGCTAAATGCATGCAGCAGAACGGACCGCTATATGACTGTGTGAGATCAAGTACCCTAACGCCCTCTAACAGCTTTCTCATTATGGCCCTCCTCCGTGTTCATTTTCAGCATTCCTGCATCTGCCCAAGTTGTCCCGCCTTCTGCCTTGCGGCAAGCTCGGCGCCCCGGTCGAAGCACAGGGCGTTTTTGCTGTTGACCTTGCCTTTTTTGGCAAAGTAGTTATCCACTGCCCTGCGCATATATACGGCATCAAAGTCAGGGGAAGCCTCTGCAAGCGCGCCAAGCATTACAACGTTGAGTCCACGAATATTGTTCAGCTCCGTGGCAATCTCCAGCGCGGGGACTTTAATGACGACAATATCGTCGCGATAAACCCGGTCGGCCCGTGCGAGCGTGCTGTTGACAAGCATAACGCCGCCCGGACGCACTTTGGACTCGAATTTTTCTATCGCCACATCATTGAGCGTATAGAGTATATCCGGCTGATCGCAATAGGGGCTGGCAATTTCTTCATCGCTGATTTTAACAGTGCAATTGGCAGTGCCGCCGCGCATCTCAGCGCCATAGGAGGGATACCAGGTGACATTTTTTCCTTCCTCCATGGCTGCATCCGCCAATATCAGGCCGGCAACGAGAACGCCCTGGCCTCCGAATCCCGAGCAAATTATCTCTGTCATCACACATTACCTCCCCTGTCAATGAATTCACCGAGCTGGTAGTACTTCTCCTGAGTCTCCTTCATATACGCGATGGAGTCTGAAGGACTCAGGTTCCAGTTTGTCGGGCAGGCACTGAGCACCTCGAGCAGGCAGAAGCCCTCCCCGTTCATCTGCTTTTGCAAAGCCTTTTTGATCATCTTGCCGGTTTTTGTTATATTCGCCGGGCTGCTGACAGAGCCGCGGGCGAGATAGGGTATATCATATTGCGACAGGGTTTTTACGACGTCGAAGGGATGTCCGTTTTTCTCAAGATCCCTGCCCTTGGGCGACGATGTGGTTTTCTGCCCCGGCAGAGACTCCGGACTCATCTGTCCCCCGGTCATTCCGAACACGCCGTTATTTACAACAAGGGCCAGAATATTTTCATTGCGCAGAGCACAGTGGATGGTGCTCTCAATCCCGATGCTGTAAGCCGAGCCGTCGCCCGGATGTGCTATTACTATTGCGTCGGGGCGGATGCGCTTCACGCCCGCCGCAGTTATTATCGGTCGTCCATGCGCGGACCCAATGCTGTTATATTCCAGTATGGACATGTCATAGTGACCGCAGGCCACGTCCTCCACCATGATGATTTTCTCATCAATGCCAAGCTCTTCGGCGGCCTCAGTTATAAGGCGAACGATGACGCCATGTCCACAACCGGGACACCAGCCCGTGCTGGCTTCCCGGTTTATTGCGTTCGGTAGTCTGAATTCCATCATCTGACCTCCTTAATCTTTTCTGAGCATCGCCTGAGCCTGCTCAATAATCTCGTCCTCAACGGGAACCTCTGCGAAGTCACCATATCGCACGACAGGGCAGCGGCTGTCTGTCGCAAGAATCACATCATCTGCCATTTGTCCCAATATGCTCATCTCAACACTGATAAATCCTTTGACCTGTTCGCCGAGCGCGTCGAAAGCCTTTCTGGGGAACGGCCATAAGGTTATGGGCCGGATGAGACCCAGCTTTATACCCTGTGCGCGAGCTTTTTTCACAGCAGACTTTGACACCCTTGAGCTGATACCGTAGGCCACGAGGACAATGTCGGCATCCTCTGTCTGAACAGACTCCCAACGCTGCTCATTTTCTTCTATAGCGGCGTATTTGGCTTTAAGATATTTCGCATATTCACGGGTTCCCATATCGTAATAGACATTCACCAGCACGCGCTTTTCATCGCCCTTTTTCCGAGGAGGCACGGCCCATTTCTGGGCATTTATATCGTGCTGCCTCATCTCGGGCAACTCCACGGGTTCGGCCATCTGCCCGATGGCGGCATCAGAGCCAATGATGACAGGGTGCAGATATTTTTCCGCTAAATCAAAAGCGAGATAACCCAGATCCGCGCTCTCCTGAACGCTGGCGGGTGCGAGAACGATGGTTCGGTAGTCACCATGTCCGCCGCCGCGGGTAAGCTGCCAATAGTCTCCCTGTCCCTGTGAGACATCGCCGAGCGCAGAGCCCATGCGCATCACATTTGCAATGACGGCGGGGATATCACTGCCACAGAGATAGGAAATGCCCTCCTGCTTCAGTGAAAAGCCCGGTCCGGAGGAGGTGGTAAGCGCCCTTGCGCCTGCACACGCCGCACCAAAGAGCATGTTGATGCCGGCAACCTCGGATTCAGTCTGGACAAACTGCCCGCCGACCTCCTCCATGCGCCAGGATAAGTATTCAAGAATCTCAGTCTGCGGAGTAATTGGATAACCACTAAAAAAACGGCAACCCGCACGCAGACACGCCTCGGCAAACGCTTCGTTGCCCTTCATCAATTCTTTTGCCATTATCTGTCCCTCCCCTTATTCATAAATCTCGATTGCACAGTCGGGACACATCTTATAGCAAGCGCCGCAGCCAATACATTTTTCCAAGTCGGCCTTGACTGTTTCGTTTCCCTTTTCCCCAAGCTGCCCTGACGGGGCCAACGCCTTCACCGGGCAGACATCCACGCAGAGGAAACAACCCTTACACCTCTTTGTGTCCAGTTTGATTTTTCCCATGTTCCTATGGACCTCCCTATATTAAATTAGTTTCGCTATCAACTTCTGACACCTCGTTATTTCGAACGACGTTCCACAATGTGGGACGATTTTTGCTGCTTCCGACCAGGCGAGAGCAGCAAATTTGTATCCAAAGCACGTATAAAACACTTCTATTTAAAAGATAACATCAATCATTTTACATGTCAATAAAAATTAAAACGGTGTTTCTCATTGTGAAACATATAAACTGCCCACAACTAATGTTGCGGGCAGTTTATATGTATTGCTTTATATAATGTATCAATTATATTCACTATTAATTGTTTGTGCAAACTGCTAAAGTGAGTCCTCTATTTTTCTAACACATATTTTCAGGGCTACTGTCAATATTTTGATATAATCTTCAGTAAATTGCTGACTTGGCCCGCTCATGCTCAGTGCGCCGACTACATTTTGAGTACCCGAAAGAATAGGCACACCTACACAACTCATTCCCAGCGTAGCCTCCATATTGTCCGTAGCATAGCCCCTTTCTCTTATTATTTTAAGTTCTTCACGCATCCTTTCAAGATCCGTAATTGTGTGTTCCGTGCTGGGCTCCACCGGCTCTAAAAAATAGCCCTCTAAAAAGCCGTCCGGCATATGGGCCATCATTGCCTTACCACAACTTGTACAATGCATATGGTTCGTTGCCGCCACCATACTGGCGACGAAATGGCGTCCACCTGTGGGCATGATCGTGTCAAGGTAGTATACCTCCCGATTCATTGGAACCGTGAGGTATATTGTCTCCTTGACCTCATCAGCCAATTTCTGCATATGTTTTTTTGCTACATTATGGAAATTATATCGATCGCCAACGGCCCGGCTCAGCTTAAGTATACCGATTCCGAGATAGTATTTTCCGCTTTCCTTATCCTGCTCCAAGTACCCAACCGAAGTAAGTGAATGGAGTATTCTGTGTACATTACTTTTAGCTTGCCCCAGTTTTTCACTAATTTCAGAAACCCCCAGCGGCTGTTTTTCGAGAAAGCAATTCAGTATATCAGCTGTTTTTTTAACAGTTTTTACCTTTACCTCAGTTTTTTCAGACATGTCAAAATCCTCGTTTCAAAATATATCAGTGTTAATAGTAATTATTATAATTGAAGTTCCTAATAATAGCAAGCAGGGCGTCGTGGATACAACGACGCTAAATGGCTGGTTTTCGCAATGCGAAAACCAGCCATTTTCTCGTTGGGGACTGTCGCCCCTATCCCCCGTGAACAGCTCCGTGCCGGAGCTGGCTGCACGTTCCTGAGGAACGTTTTTTGAGGGATTACATTTTAAAACCGTGCGTGGGATACTCCTATAATGGAGGCGCTTTTAAAGGGTCATTTCCACAATAGATTTGGGAAATAATTCTGCATATCAATGAGCTGAAGCCATCGATATTCCTAGTTTTTCATTCGCAGGCAGTCGTCAGCTCTATATATAGAGCTTTGGCGGCCAGATCGGCTTTGCCGGATCATATATCCTTATATCTGCGGCGGCTGGTGATTTGCCCGGATCGCTGATGAGCGCGATCCTTTGCGGCTCTGGGATACAAGAAATCAGTGTCTGCACGTCAGGTCCCTGAATGTCCGGATTATTGAGCGAATGCTCCAAAAGGCTGGAAAGCCCATAGGTCATAAGATAGATAATCGCCTGTGAGGGAGATTTATCCAGCAAGGGCCTGTAACCGTTCCACACGAACAGCCGAATGAGATCACTGCGCGTCTTTTTCAGCACAAATTCACGCAGATCGTTCTGCCCGACATATTTATACATATTGCGCCAGACATCTACATACTTTGAGCTGTTGACCACCCAATTGCTGTAACCCACAATCAGAGAGCCGGGCTTGCCGTCCTGAAACCAGGAGCTCTCGTTTATATGGTAGTAAATAAAGTTCATGAGGTCGAATTTATCCTCAAAATAATTGTAGAACGAGCGGCTGCTCAAGTCGCATTGCTCGGCAATCTGTCTCACGGAGATGCTTTGCATTGGCTTCGTCGTCAAAAGCTGTATGAGCGCATCGGCAAATACAATTTTTATATCTGTAGTATACATTTTGCCTCTCCCTTTTGAACGTCTTTTTGAAACTCTATAAAGAGCTGCTTTCTTTGCCTCGCCAATTGTGGCAAAAATTGAGCGCAAGAATAGTTATTGTCATAATATTATCACGAAACCTTGTCATATTCAACAGTGTTTAGCTGATTTGGCTGCCAAAACTACACTAGATTCACAATCAGCATGCAATTGTGAAGCTGGTTCACAAAGCAGAGCCAGGCATGAATTGAAACGTTAAATATATAACGTTATGGTAAAGACAATCAATAAAACAAGCCTTATCTCCTTATCAGGCATTATCTGACGGCCCAATTTTTGTGAGTTATTGGTTTCGGCCAATTTCGACATAAGACAGAAACAACAAAAGGAGGAAAAAACAATGGAACTCAACGGCAAAGTAGCATGGGTTACAGGCGGAAACTCCGGCATAGGCTTCGCGACCGCCAAGGCGCTCATCGACGAAGGTGCAAAGGTACTTATCACAGGCAGAGGCATCACCAGAAACGGTGAAGAAGCCGCCCGTGAGTTGGGCGAAAACGCAATGTGGGTCAAGGCCGACAACTGCGTCCGCGCAGAGCTCGAGAACGCCGCGGCCAAGGCAGTTTCCAAGTGGGGACGCATGGACCTGCTCTTCAACTCCGCAGGCGGCAGCGCAGGCGGCGGCAAGTTCCTGTCTGATGATCCGGCAGACAAGGACGCAATCATAAACGCGATGGAGTACACGCTAAACCTGAACACCATGGGCTCCTTCAACAGCGCGCACATTGCGGCAAACTACATGAAGAACAATGAGCCCGACAAAAACGGCGAACGCGGCGGCATCATCTTTATTGCCTCCATGGCGGCAGACAAGGTCTGGTTCTGGTTCGATGAGCGCGTGGCCGATACCACCTACAGCTACGATTACGGCACGGCGAAATCCAGCATATTGGGTCTGTCCCGCGACCTTTCTGTCACACTGGCACATCACGGCATTCGCGTCAACACCATTAAGCCGGGCTACATAAAAACTCCAATGACCGCGGCCTTGCAGGGTGTCGAAAAAATGGTATGGCCCCCGATGCAGCTCTTCCCGAAGGTCGGCGGCGAGCCCGAGAACATCGCCACAATGGCTATTGAGATTTACAAGAATCCCTTCATTAACAGAACCGAGATGCAGGTTGACGCCGGCGTCGTAGGATGAGGAAAGGAAGAATATAGTATGTCAAATTATAAAGACCAGGTCGCCGTCATCACCGGCGGCGCGGGCGGAATCGCCCACGGAATCGCGACAGCGTGCCTCAAAGAGGGTATGAAGATCGTTCTTGCTGACATCGATGCAGTTCGCCTCGAAGCGCAGGTTGCCGAGTTCAAGCGGGATTATGATCCCGAAAATATTGCCTGCATCACAGTTGACGTCACCGAGGAAGCCCAAGTGAAGAAGATGGCCGATTTTGCGCTTAAAACCTTCGGCAGGGTCGACCAGCTATACAACAACGCTGGACTGCACTTTCACAAGCACTTCCACCTGCTCACAGACAATGACTTCAACTACATCATAGACGCCAATGTCTGGACCATTATCTACGGCATGCGTGTCTTCCTCCCCATCCTGAACAAGAGCGGGAGTGAAAACGCCGCGATCATAAACGTCGCCTCCGGTGCGGCAGTCGGCCCGAGCATCACGATGTCGCACTATAACCTCACAAAATTCGGCGTGCTGGGCATGACCCAGGCCGTGTTGCAGGAACAGCGGCTCATGGGCAGTAAAATCAATTTCCTGACCGTTATGCCCGCCTTTGTCCGCTCCGACCTGATGGATACCGCGGCGCAAATCCGCCCGCCGAAGTATAAAAACTCCGTTGAGGAGCAGACCGCAACCGACATGCAGATGGAGGCCTTCTTCCGTCAGGGCGTCGCCACGAAGGATCCCGAGCCGCTGCAGCATGGCGCCATCTCCAACGAGACCGCCGGCGAGCGCATCATGCAGGCACTCAAGGATAATAAGCAGTTTGTGTACACACATCCCGAGTACGCCGCAGTCGGTGAGGCGCAGGCAAAGTGTTATACCGAGGGTTACCTGCCCCCGATGGAGTCCCTGGGCTGAGCCGGCCTGTCTCAGATAGAATAAGCTGTGCGTTCGCGTGCAGCAAATAGGAGAAATGTTTATGGAAAAGAAACAGTCCATGTGGCGCGGCAGATATCTCGCGGTGATCGTTTCCGCCGCAATGCTCTCTGCTATCATGGCCCTGCGCTCCACCTGCCTGAGTGTTTTCGTCACGCCCATGGCGGAAAGCTTTAGTGTCACCACAGCACAGGTGCTCGTCTATTCCACCATTTCCTGTGTTGTCGGCCTTGTGTCCACACCGCTGTGGGGCAAGCTTTGCGCCCAGTGGGGTCTTGTAAAATGCGTTCTGATTTCAGGTGTGCTCACCGCCTTATCAATGATCGCATGGTCATTTTGCAACACGCTGATCACCATGTACATAGCGGCGGGCTTCCTGGGTCTCGTCTCCGCGGGCTGCGGCACGCTACCCGCTGCCATAGCGGTCACCATGTGGTTTGAGGAAAAGCGCGGCACCGCAATGGGCATCGTCATCGCCTTTTTGAGCGTCGGGGGTATGCTGGGCTCCGCCATTTTACCCAACATTATCATAGGCTCCGGCTGGCAGACTGCTATGATGATCATCGCGGTTGCCACCGCCATAGGCACCATCCCCTTCGCCTTTCTGCTCAAGCCCCCCGCGGCCTACGGCATGCTTCCCTTCGGTCACATTGCCGCTCCGGTCGGGGAGGACAGCGAGGAAAAAGCGTCCGCCCAGCTGCCCGGCATTTCCGTCAGCAGGGCCATGAGAATGCCTCTGTTCTATATTCTCTGGATTGGAATGCTTTTTTTGAACTTCCCTTCCAATTTTATGGCAAATCTACCCACCTGGGGCGTATTGCAGGGCTTTGATCTGGCGGCCTCCGGCATGCTGGTTTCCTATGCCTGCGTCGCGGGCATCATCTTCACCATTTTGGTGGGTGTTTGCAACGACAAGCTCGGCCCCAAGTTCACAACAATTATCTTCCTGAGCATCGGCATCGTCGGCATTCTTGGTTATCTGCTTGCCAAGAGCTACGCTATGGCGGTTGTGGTTTCCTTCCTGTGGGCTATCGGCCTGTCCTACGTGGTGGCAATGCCCTCGATCATTTGCGTCATGGTATTTGGTCAAAGGGACTACAGCCAGATCTACGCCAACATCACACTTGCCGCCACGGTCGCGGCGATGATTGGCGCACCCGCGATTGCGCTGCTCCAGAACATCTCCGGCTCTTACAACCTGGCCTTCATCATTCTCGGCGCGATGTGGATTTTGACCATGTTCATTGTCCTTTACAGCGTGAAGAAAGGCAGCAGCGCTCAGGCCGAGATTAGCAAAGAGGGCGTATTAGAAACAAATATTTCATAAGCAAAAGGATGGAATAATAATGAGCAAATATAAATTACTGCTTTCACCGGTCAACGTCGCCGGCATTCAGATGCGTTCGAGAGTGCTGATGTCCGGTATGGTTTCAAACCTCAGCAACGAGGACGGCACTATAAGCGAGCGAGAGATCGCCTATCATGTCGAGCGGGCAAAAAACGGTGTCGGCCTTCAAATTGTCGGCGCAGCTTATATCGACAAGCAGGCGCACGCGTACAAATATCAGGTAGCCATTGACAGGGATGAGTGTCTCCCCGGCCTGAAGAAGCTGACCGAGGCCGTTCACGCGGCAGGCGG
>CAZHUG010000014.1:25611-42785 GCA_964535405.1 uncultured Oscillospiraceae bacterium
TGGCACGGCGGCAGCTCCGCCGACCCGAGATACTCCGGCATGGAGCTCGTCTCCTGCTCCCCGATCCCCACCCCGGCAGGTCTCGTCCCGCACGAGCTGTCAAAGGACGAAATTAAGGTCATCGAGGAAAAGTTTGCCGACGGTGCCGAGCGCGCAAAGAAGGCCGGCTTTGACATGGTTGAGATTCACGGCACCCACGGCTATCTGATTGACCAGTTCTACTCCCCCGCCACCAATCTGCGTAGCGACGAGTACGGCGGAAGCCTTGAAAACCGTTGCAGATTCGCCATGGAGGTCACTCATGCAATCCGCCAGCGTGTCGGGGCGGATTATCCGGTAAGCTTCCGCATCACCGGTGACGAATTTGCCGGAGAAAAGGGCAGCACTGCTGAGGACGCAATTATTCTTGCCAACCGGCTTGCGGATGAAGAAGGCGTGCAGATTATCAACGTGTCCGGCGCGGGCTTGCTCGCAGTCGGCAGATCCGATCTGCCTGAGGCCGCCTTTGCCGAAATTGCCGCCAAAATCAAGGCTTCCCTTGGGGGCAAGGCTATTGTCTCGGTCGCCAACAGAATCAAGCGTCCTGAAACGGCAGAGAAGGTGCTGGCAGAGGGCATGACCGACCTTGTCACCATGGGTCGTGCGCTGATCTGCGATCCCGAAGTGCTCACCAAGGCCGGGCAGGGCCGCGAGGGCGACATACGCCTGTGCACCAGCTGCGCATACTGCATCGCCACCATGATGGACGGCAACAGAGCAGCCTGCATCCAAAACCCGCTCATGGGCCACGAGTGCGACTATGACCTGAGCAAAAAAGCGGATACAAAAAAATCAGTCCTTGTTGTCGGCGGCGGCCCCGCCGGTTTGCAGGCGGCGGTTGTCTGTGCAAAGCGCGGACACGATGTCACGCTATTTGAGGCAGACGAAGTCCTGGGCGGCAAGGTCAATGTTGCCGACAAGCCCCCATTCAAGTTCGAGATGGAATACGTCATCGACAATCTTGCACGTGAGGCAAAGCAGTCCGGCGTCAAGATTCGCCTGAACACAAAGGCGGACAAAGGGGCGATTCTCGCCGAGAAGCCCGACGCAGTTATCGTGGCAAGCGGCGCCGTGCCTGCAAAGCCCCCGATCCCGGGCATAGATCAGGAGAACGTGCATATCGCACAGGATGTTCTGCTTGGCAAAGTCAAGGCGAGCGGCAAAACGCTTGTCATCGGCGGCGGAACTGTCGGCGTCGAGGTCGCGGAATTCCTGCTCGATCAGGGAAATCAGGTCACGATCTGTGAAATGCTGCCTGCCGTCATGAGTGATCTCATGATGATGATGCAGATTCCATATATGATAAGGGTGCTGCCGCGCCTGAGCGGTCTGATGGTGGGAACTAAGGTTCTGGAAATCAAGGGTAGCACGGTAATCACCGATAAGGGCAGCGTTGAGGATGTGGAATCTGTGATTCTCGCAGCGGGATATGTGCCCGTGCGCGATCTCGCAGAGGAGCTTAAGGATTCCGGCATAGAGCTGTGTGTAATCGGCGATGCCAAGACGCCTGCGAAGGTCTTTGAAGCAACGCACGGTGCCTTTGAGGCTGCATACGCCATCTGATAATATCTCAAGCCCGTGAATCAGGAGCTTTTTATTCGGGTGTTCAACAAATAATTTGAGCTGTAATTAAACATGCCTTAGGGGCTTGTCGACTGTTCTTCACAGGCTTCAAGCCCTTAGTTTTTGCTTTTATTACGTTTTAGTTTCCAATGCGTTTTGCATGCCAACGGCCACCCGGTATCATTTTAATAATGTGCTGCCGAAATGAGAACGGGGGAAAGCCATTTTTCATAAAATGGCTTTCCCCCGTTCTAAATTTATTATCTTACTTCATCAGTCCCGCGCCGATGTTCCATGCCTGACCAACTTTTTCACCAATTGCGTAATATCCATTTTGAAATTGGTCAAACACAAAGGCATTTAGTTTTGTCGGGTCAACTCTACCCTTTTCATCAAGTACTTTTTCATCGGCTAAGACATTGACAATCTCGCCGATTATGCGAAATCCATATTCGTCATTTTGAATTTTTGCTACTCTACATTCCAGGGTTACCGGAAATTCTTCTACAACAGGAGCGTCCACCTTGTCGCTCTTTACGGCATGAAGACCACTGCGTTCGAATTTATCCGCCATCTTATTCCCAGACGCAGTACCCAAAAAATCGGCTTCTTTAATATGGTCAAGGTCCGCAATGCTAAGGGTAAACGCGCCTCTCTCCGTAATGTTTTTTGCAGTTTTATGGGTTTCGGAAATATTTAAAGCAACCATGTTTTCTGCACATATACCGCCCCACGCCATATTCATCACATTTACCACATCACCCTCGCCGTAAGTGGCTATCATTAAGACAGGCATTGGGAATAAATATGGTTTTACACCAAGTTCTTTTTTCATACTGCTTTTCCTCCGTTACGTTGATTTTCATGAAGTTGCACTGGACAAATTCAGTGTGTATTGTTATGATAATGGAAAGCCGCTCAATAATCAAGTACCAACAATTAAGTAAGTAACTTACTTTCCGGAAAGTGTGAGGGTAATTTTGATAAGTAAATTTATCGATAATTCTAATTTTGAAGAAACTGGTTTTAGCTACACCATGTCGCTGATAGCAGGAAAATATAAAATGATAATTTTGTATTGTCTGATGGAGTATGAACCGGTAAGGTTCAACGAAATGCAACGGTACATCAAAAATGTATCGGACAAGACATTGAGCCAAAAGCTGAAAGAATTGCAGGCGGACGGTCTAATTGAAAAAGTAATATATCCGCAGATACCTCCAAAGGTTGAATATTCTCTTACTCAGCGCGGAAAATCTCTGATGAAGGTATTAGACCAAATGTGTATATGGGGCGAGAATAACAAAAAACCGTCAGACTGAGGGCATGGAAATAACGGGTTCCTGTCTGTCTAAAATCGAAGGTCAGACCAGAATGGTTACAGATAAAGACTTGCTGATTATCGCCAGGGCTCTTGGGGTTCGTCCGGAAGAGCTGCTTTCGCGCTGAGGTAATCAGCGTAACGCTACACGATAAGGAGACGTAAAATGAAATATTCATGCGTAGTTATTTCAGTTGCGGATATAAACGCAGCCCGAAAATTCTATGAGGATTTATTTGGCTTGGAGCTGTATCAGGACTATGGCCGCAACATTGCGTTTACTTGCGGACTGTCCTTGCAGCAAGATTTCGACTGGCTTGTGAATATCCCAAAAGAAAAAGTCCTGAAAGAGCCCAATAATATGGAGCTTTGCTTTGAAGAGGAGCATTTTGACGATTTTCTCCAGACTCTGGAGGACTATGGCGTCCGCCGCCTGGGTGATGTTGTGGAGCAAGATTGGGGACAGCGTACAGTGAGATTCTATGATTTGGACGGACACATCATAGAGGTTGGCGAGAACATGAAAATGGTAATTGGGCGCTTTCAATCCGCCGGAATGTCTATGCAGGAAATTTCCCGAAAAATGGATGCTTCCGTATCCGATTTAGAAAAGCTGCTGAAATAATTTTACTTTTAAAAACGCAAGACCGCCGGGTACATTCAAATGTATCCGGCGGTCTTTTTACTCGTGCTGTTTTACTAACTGTTTCTCCCGTTTATCCAGGCGGTGGATACATCCATCGCGGCGCGGCAGGCCTGCGTCTTGTCAAGCGCATTGAGCATGACAAAATCATGGATTATCGCCTTGAACCTGACGGCGGTCACTGGAACCCCAGCCTCACGCAGCTTGCAGGCGTATTCCTCGCCCTCGTCCCGCAGGACATCTGCCTCGCCATTTAAAATCATGGCAGGCGGCAGTCCGCGCAGCTGCTCCCTTGTGGCGCGAAGCGGCGATGCGGTAATCTGCGCCCGCGCCCATTGCGATGTTGTGTATTGATTCCAAAACCACTGCATGCCCGCGCGATAAAGGTAATAATCCACCGCAAACTGCCGATAGGACCCGGTGTTGAAGCAGGCGTCGGTCACCGGATAATACATGAGCTGCTTGTGAATATGCGGCCCGCCGCGCTGCTTGGACATTATGGTCATAACAGTTGCCATATTGCCGCCCACGCTATCACCGGCGACCGTCAATGTATCCAGGCTGACCGGCAGACCGAGCCCTTTCACAAGTTGCGGCAGCAAGCACAGGGTTTTATAGCACTGCTCGATGGCAGTTGGGTATTTGGCCTCCGGCGACAGGCTGTATTCCGGAAAAATTACAACCGAATTTGTCCGGGCGGCCAGCTCGTGCACCAATTTTCTGTGGGTGTGCAGGCTGCCAAACACCCAGCCCGCACCGTGGATATAAAATATGACGCCGGCCGTGCCGACTAATTTTTCCGGCCTTACGCAGTGCACGTCGATATTGCCCCAGACCCCGGTATCTACTTGCAATGTTGTCGTCACAGCCGGATGTAAATACACAGGACTGTCCTGCGCCCTGTCCAGCTTTCGTCTCCCCAGCTCGGGCGGCAGCTGAAATATAAACGGCGGCTTTGAGTTTTCTATGCAGACCTGAAGAGCTTCTTTTTCAAGAGAAATGCGCTTTGCCATATGTTGTTCTCCCCCTTATTTAATAACACTTACACTCATTTTATTGCGGCGGAAAAAAAGAGTGTGCATTTCGCCCATTTCCCATAAAATCGACAACATTGTGATAAAGCACTTGGCTGGATATGCATCATGGGTTATAATAAAAGTGAAGCAAGTTAAAGATAAGGACTTAATATATGAAACAATTAGTTGCAGGAATACTCGCACACGTGGACGCCGGAAAAACCACGCTGTCCGAGGCACTGCTTTTTCAAGGCGGCAGGCTCAAAAAACTCGGCCGCGTAGATCACCGCGACGCTTTTTTGGACAGCTTTGCCCTCGAGCGTGCGCGAGGCATCACCATATTTTCAAAGCAGGCAATCCTGACGCTGGATAATATGACGCTGACGCTGCTGGACACGCCCGGACACGTTGACTTTTCAAGCGAGATGGAGCGCACGCTTCAGGTTCTGGACTACGCGATATTGGTGATCAGCGGCACGGACGGAATTCAGGCCCACACACGGACAGTGTGGCAGCTGTTGGAGAAATACAGCGTTCCCGTTTTCATATTCGTCAACAAAATGGATCTGGCGCACTGCGATAAAGCCCCTCTGCTTGAGGAGCTGCGCCGTGAGCTTGACGAGCACTGCGTCGACTTTGCACGGGACGGCGAGGCTACCGATTTTGAGGAGAGCATCGCCATGTGCGATGAGGCGGCTCTCAATAAATATCTCGAGAGCGGCACGCTCGAGGATCACGATATCGCCGCTCTGATCGCCGCGCGCCGCCTGTTCCCCTGCTTCTTCGGCTCGGCGCTCAAGCTCGACGGAGTGGACAGGCTGCTATCCGCCCTTGAGCGGTACAGCACAGAGCCCAGCTATCCGGATGAGTTCGGCGCGAGGGTATTTAAAATCTCCCGCGATCCTCAGGGAAACAGACTCACCCACCTGAAGGTCACCGGCGGCGTCCTGAAAGTGAAGGCGGAGCTGGGCAATTACAGCGAAGGCTCCACCGGTGATAAAGTCAGCATGGAAAAGGCCGATCAGCTCCGCATCTATTCCGGCGCAAAATTTGAAGCGGTGGATCAGGCCACCCCCGGCTGCATCTGCGCCGTCACGGGGCTGAGCCATACATTTCCCGGGCAAGGCCTCGGTTTCGAGCAGGGCGGCGAGCCGCCTGTTTTGGAGCCGCTTGTAACCTATCGCCTCATCCTGCCGGACAATTGGCCCGCGCAACTTGCCCTGCCTCAGCTAAAGCAGCTTGAGGAGGAGGACCCGCAGCTGCACATCAGCTGGAACGAGCAGCTAAAGGAAATACAGGTCCAGCTCATGGGCACTGTCCAGCTTGAAATTATAAAGGAGCTTATAAGCGAGCGCTTCGGCATGTCCGTTGACTTCGGTGAGGGCAGCATCCTGTACAGGGAGACAATCGCGGGCGCTGTTGAGGGTGTAGGCCACTTCGAGCCTCTGCGGCACTATTCCGAGGTTCATCTTCTTTTAGAACCTCAGGAGCGCGGCAGCGGCCTTAGTTTTGCCTCGGCAGTCAGCCTGGATGAGCTGGATAAAAACTGGCAACGGCTTATTCTGACACATTTAGAGGAGAAAAAGCATCTCGGCGTCCTCACCGGCTCGCCCATCACCGATATGAAAATCACCCTGATCGCCGGACGCGCTCACCTCAAGCACACAGTGGGCGGCGATTTCAGAGAATCCACCTACCGCGCGCTGCGGCAGGGATTGATGCAGGCAGAGAGCATACTTTTAGAGCCGTGGTACAGCTTCCGGCTGGAGCTTCCCGCGCAGCAGCTCGGCCGCGCCATGTCTGACCTGCAGCGCATGTCCGCACGGGTAAACCCGCCCGAGCTCATTTCTGACGAGGCCGTACTCACAGGCAGTGTGCCCGTGAGCCAGCTTCAGGATTATGCCAGCGAGCTGAGCGCATACACTAAGGGCGCGGGCAGGCTTTTCTGCACACTCCACGGCTATGAGCCCTGCCATAATCAGGAGCAGATCGTCGAGCAAATGGCATACGAGCCCGAGCGTGATATTGAAAACACGCCCGACTCCGTTTTCTGCGCCCACGGCGCGGGCTTCACCGTCAAGTGGGACGAGGTGCGAAATTACATGCACCTCGACAGCGGCTGGAGAGCGGACTCCCCCGCCCGTGAAGCCGAAAACGAGCCAGGCACGGCAAGCCCCGCGACCGGTGGGGGCTACGCCGCCATGCGCGCGATGGATGACGAGCTTATGGCGATATACGAGCGGACCTACGGCGCGGTGAAAACAGCTGACTTTAAGCGCAATGTGTCGGCGCGTGCACAGCGGAATACAAGCCTGGACAGCCACCGTGCGGCCTCGCGCCCGATTGACAAACGACCGGAATATCTTCTGGTAGACGGCTATAATATCATCTTCGCCTGGGATGATCTAAAGGCGGTTGCCAGTGATAATCTGGACGCGGCGCGCCAGCTTCTGATCGATACGCTCGTAAACTATCAAAGCTACAAGAAAAATCATGTGATTCTGGTGTTTGACGCTTACAGGGTACCGCGCAATCTCGGCGAGGTCATTCCCTACCACGATATCCATATCGTTTACACCAAGGAGGCCGAAACAGCCGACAGCTACATTGAAAAAGCCTCATACGAGCTTAGCAAGAACCACCGCGTTCGCGTTGCGACCTCGGACTATACCCAGCAGCTCATAATAATGGGTCACGGCGCACTGCGCTGCTCCGCCAGAGAGTTTCAGCAGGAGGTCGAGCAGGTGCTGGGACAGATTTCTGAGATTATCAGAAAAAGCAACAGCCGCGGCGAGCCGTATGTACTGGGCGACGCGCTGCGCAAGGCTCAAGAAGAAAATGAAGATGGCAAATAACAAGGGATGCTCACTAACGTGTGTGTAAGCATCCCTTGTTATTGTATTTTTGCCGCTCGCTGCATCTAGCACAGAGAAAACTGTTTTATAATCCCTCTAGCCATATAGTCGGCCATTTTCAGTGCCTCTTTTTCAATCATGTCGTAAATTTTGATGTCCTCGGCATACTTGCCTGTGAGTCTCAGGACCGCTTCCTTCTCCGTCATCTGCAGATGACTGTAAAACAGCTGTTTCCACTCGGCCTCGCTCCAAAACTGATTTGTTTTGGCTAAAAACGCTGAGATTTCGTCCGCGTTGGCGTACCATTTCTTACGCGCCGCATCAGCCGCGGCTTTGTCGCCTTTTTTTGCGGCATTTACCAGATCCGCAGCAATCAAAAGGTGCTGGGTAAGTAGTTCCTTGAAGCAATTTGCGATTTTCTCACCATAACACTGTTTCAGTACATTGGCAAAATCCGCAGGGTTTCTCAAAAGCCGTTTAGTCACGGCAGACTTATCACCCAGATCGGCTGCCGTGCTTATGATAAAAGCGCGGGTCCACTGGACATGCTGCTCCCAAAGCATTCGCAGCTCATTTCTCAGATTCACCTGACGCTGTGTGTATGAGCATCTTGATCGATTCATATTACGCATCTCCTTGCACAAAAGCTATATCCCTCTCATTTTATGCAGGCTAAACGTATACGGACACAATTAAGGGCCAACACCCAAATTTCATTTCGCCGCGGGAATGATAATGATGTTGTGCTCTTTCTTTTTGGCGTAAGTGACGGTATGCGCTGTTCCCCCATTTTCCCGACCGTCATACACAGCTAAAAGGTGCTTTGCGTGATCTAGCATGTATCGATTTCTATCAAGCACGCAAGTCGGCGTATAATGCCTGCTGACATAAATCACTTCATCACAGCTTGGCAAGAGGCTGAAATATCTCTCCCTCTGTGTATCTGACCAGCGGTTCGCCTGAGTCTCACATGGAAGCACGGCTATGAGCTCGAGCTCCGGATGTTCCTTTTTCAGCTCTAAAACAAGTTCGACTCCCCAGATATCCACACCCAAGGCCATGCCGGAATAGTAAGTCGTAACCCCAACTTCGATGAGTGCGATGACCTCTTTGCGCATTTCTTCTTTCAGCGCAATACAGTCCGGATGATTTTCGTTATATCCAAATGCAAAATGGGCTGGACGGTGTCCGGTAAACGCACAACTGTTTTCTATGTTCATAAATTCCACACACCCTAATTAAAATTACTTAGATATACTATATATCTATTTCCGCCATTATAGCACATATTGAATATAAAATAAACACATCATATATTCAATTGTGGGGTGCGTTAATTTGGCAATTAAAAGTGTATCCATCCGTATGGAGGAAGAAATGCTTAAAAAGATCGGGTATGTCGCGGAATATGAAGGACGATCCGTAAATAGTCATGTGCTGGTGCTGATCCGGGAAAGTATCAAGGAATTCGAGCGTACGCACGGAGAGTTTGATGGAACAATCCAGCCCGAAAACAACGTAAAACCAACGCGGAAATAGGCAGTGCATTTGATGCGAGCGTAGGAAGAGTGATAGCTTTGAGTAATAATAGTGTGTTTAAGAACAGAGACCGATTTATTGAACTTGGTCTTACCATATCGGGACTGCGCAAGTTAAAGGGCATGTCACAAGAACAGCTCGCCGAAAAGGCAGGCATGAGCAGGTCGCATTTAAGCTCGATTGAAGCGCCTAATATTGCCCGTCCCTTTTCTATAGAAATTTTATATAACATTGCAGATGCCCTGGATGTACGCGCTGGCGATCTATTAAACGCGACGTTTCCAGGCAGTGAAAAGCAATAATGGTGCAGAGGCAGGGAGAGTGATGCAATTTGAAGCTTAACGAAGCCGTAAGCAAAAGACTCAGCGAGCTTTTGGCGGAGCGAAATATGACTCAATATCAATTGCACATTACCAGCGGCGTGCATAAATCTACAATTAGCAATATTATTAACTGTACATATCCCTCGGTAACGCTGAGAGTTATTCATGAGATTTGTCAGGGGTTTGGCATGGGCATAAATGATTTCTTTAATTCGGATCTTTTCAGCGAAAGCAATGTCGTGCCATAAATAAAGCATGAAATATTTACTTTAAACAAACAATCAGAGCATCGCTTGATACCAGCGATGCTCTGACTTTATTTTGCACTTCAGCCTATTTTATCGAGGATAAGCTTTGCGCAGTCGATCTGGTCGGGGATATTGCCATTTTCGTCCCGCACGCGCCAGATGTCGGGCGTTATCTCGTCGACGACATACATCTCTCCGCTCTCGTCATAGCCGATCTCGATCTTGAAATCGATCAGAGTGAGGTTCATTCCGGCAAGCTCGGCTCTGAGAACCTCGCCGACCTTCATGAGGATATCCAGGGCCTCGTCATACTGCTCCTGCGCGAGTATCCCCTTCATAAGGCACAGCCGCTCACTGATGGGCGGATCGCCCTGCACATCGTCCTTGAGCGTGACTTCATGATACGGGGGATCGAAGGGCATGCCGGAGTCCAGCGTGAACCTGCGGCACATGCTGCCTGCTGTGAAATAGCGCAGAACAAATTCCAGCGGCGGCACGGTGAGCTTTCTGACCTTCATCAGGCCTCTTTCAACATCAGCGCCCAGATAATGTGTCGGGATATTGTTTTTCTCCATCAACTCAAAAAAGTGACTGGAGACTTTCAGACCGACCTTTCCCTTGCCGTCAACGCTTCCGCCGACGGTGTTCGAGCCGGGATCAAATACGCCGTTCTCGCCGGTGGCATCGTCCTTGAAGAGCAGATACACCGCCCCGTCGCTCTCATCAACGAGCACATCCTTTGTCTTTCCGATATATAGATTCTGCATTCTCGTTCCTCTTTCAAATTGGTATTATCTATACATTTTATCATAAGGCGAAAAACTTGTCGATATCTAGCGCAATCTTTTTTATAAGTTGCTCTCTAGCTGTTTAGCATTCTGCGGCTGACGAAGCAGTCAATATCCCTCGGAACCGGCTGTACGCCGTTTTGAAGGCCGTCCCTGTCGGTCGCAATGCGCGCGGCACAGCAGGCCTGAAGCGCCAGACCCAGATCCATGATTGATATGGGGTTGCCGTCGCCTGCCGCCAGATTTAAGGGATTTGCGTTTTCCAACAGGAAAATGTGCTTGTCCCCGTAGCGGAGCAGCTGTTTGCCACTGCCGACCTCCTCCACCGCATCTGCGGCCTCGCGCAGATCGTCAGTGTCGATCTCAAAGCCGAAATGTCCGGCATTGCAGACGATCGCGCCGGAGCGAAACTGCCTAATATGTTCTTTCCTGATAATATGGAAACGGCCAGTGGCAGTTATTATGACCTCCGCCTCCTGCATAAGCTTTTCCAAATCCTCACTCACGAGATGCCCGTCCACCTTCGCCTTGAGCAGATACACCGGATCGACGTCATAGACGCTCGTGTGCGCACCCAGGGCACGAAATTTCTGCGCAATGCCGCTGCCGACCCAGCCGTATCCGATCACCAGAACCCGCCTGCCGCCTATGAGCAGGCTTGTCGAGCGCATGAACGCGTCAACCACCGACTGACCCACGCCGATTGCGTTCTCAAGCAGGCGCTTGAGCGGCGAGTCGTCGATGACTATTACCGGAAACTGTATATCCAGATCGGAATCGTCAATTAGAAGTCTGCCTGTGCGCGTCTCCTCGTTCGCGCCCAGCGGCGACCAGTCGCGCGCCTTTCTGCAATATGCGAGTATGAGACTCGCGCCGTTATCTAAAAGCAGGTCGGGCTTCTGCTCCATCACCAGCTCAAGATACCCCTGATGCTCCTCAAGCGTATCCGCGCTCTTGGCCAGAACCGTGACTCTGGGATTGGTGGCGAGGAAGGCCGCCGTGTCCGGCTTCGTGGTTCCCAGACAGCCGACGAGGTAAACATGCTCCGCCCCGCCGGACAGGATTGCGTCAATCCAGTAAGCGGTTTTGGGCTCGACGTGCAAACAGATGGCAACGCTCAGCCCGCGAAAGGGCTGCTCTTTTGCATATGTCTCTTTGAGATGTGTGATGAGCGGCATCTGCTCTATAAACCAGCGCATTCTCTTTGCGCCTGCCTCTGCCAGCTCCGGAGCGTCAATTATAGAATTCATAGTTATTTCCCTTCCAGCCTTAAATACTTGCTTGCCAAAATTATAGAATGCCTGTTATAATAATTAGAGGACATATGTCCATTAACTATGAGAAATACAGTCAGCACAGGAGGTGCGCAGATGCAAATCCTGCAGGATGCGGACAGACTTCGAAGCTATGCCGCTCAGTATGACATGGAGGAGATCCTGACAGCGGAGGTTCGGGCCAATGCGCGGCTCGTTTGCCATGCGCAGGGCGAGATGATCATGGAGACCGGCGACGACATAAGCCAGATACTATTTCTGGTGGAGGGCACACTGCGTGTGTATTCCCTGTCCGAAAACGGCAAGCTGGGCATCGTAGCCCTTGCCAGACCGCCCCAGATGCTGGGTGATATCGAGTACATTCGGGGCGTCGGGGCACTGCACAGCGTTCGGGCGGAGACAGACGCGACGCTGATCGGCATACCTATAGCCGATGTGCAAAAATACCTATCGTCAAACATTTCGTTTTACCGCATGATCTGCAATAATCTGGTTGAAAAACTCTATCAAACCTCCGGCGAGTATTCGCGAGCCTTATTATACCCCGCGAAAAACCGCTTTGCCCGCTATCTGCTCGACCGCATGGACGAGGACAATCTCGTGCGCTTTAGCTCCGGCGAGGCGGCACAGAATCTGGGCATAACGGCAAGGCACATGAGCAGGCTCATATCCGCACTTGAGCGCGAGCAAATATTGTGCCGGCAAAAGCCAAAGACCCTGCGTATTCTAAGGCCCGAGTCACTTTTTGCTCTGAGTAATTTCTAAGGAATTTTTTCAAAACCCTGGCTGATGCCATAATAAACCGGGGCGGCCTGTAGGCCGCCCCGGTTTATATTATTAATCGTTCCAGTCAGTCAGCTTGATAGAGCCGCTGATGGAGCTCGCCTTTATCTCCAGACTCTCGTCGCCCCAGGCTGCGTTACCACGTCCGCCGCCATAGGAAAAGTCGTGATAGCCGTCCTTGGTTGTGCCGCTGGTGGACTTATAATCCAGAGTATAGCCGCTCACATTCTCAAGCGCGACATTGACAGCGCCGCTGGTGCTCGACGCCAGAATAGATACCGTCTGTGCGTCTGCGACGACCTTTACAGAGCCGCTTATCGAATGGGCGTCAATCTCCTTAAAGGGCGCATACGCCTTGACAGAGCCGCTGGTGCTTGATGCCTTAAGTATATCGCCGGGCTGATACACCTTTACAGAGCCGCTCACGCTGTTGAGCTCCGCGGTGCTCGAGCGGGCGTCCAGTTTGACAGAGCCGCTGGTGGAGTGCAGGCCATAGGCCAGCACGGAATCGGCCGGGACGCTTATGACGATTTTGCCGGAGCCAAGATGAATCCCGAACATCTGTTTTGATTCTTTTACGCTGAGCACACCGTTTTTCATATCGACAACCGGCTCAGCCGCCGTGCAAAAGCCGATTCGGTAAAAATCCACTGTGACGACGTCCCTATCGTGTGTGATGACCTCCACGCTGAACGATGCGGCGCCCACATTAAGTGAGGTCACTCCATCAAAGTTCCCGCTGTACGCAAGCGAGCCTCTGATGCCGCTTTTACTTCCAAGACTAAACAATGTACTCCACCCCCCGAAGATTATCTGCACCGCAATGGCACAGAACAGCAAGAGCAACATGACCAGGACTATTAATTTGGCTGTAAGACTTTTTCTATTCATGATAGTTCCTCATCTGGGCGATTGTCTTCAAAATACCGGAGATTATTCCCGCGATGGGCCAAATCAGCCAGCTTATGCTCCAGGCTCTGCCAATAAAGCTGATCATGAAATACATAAGTGTGACTACCGACCAGTATATTGAGATCATGCCCTTGTACATCTGGCCTTTCGGCGTGCGTTCAAATTCGCGCTCGCGCCTCTCTTCGTCGTCATAGTCCTTGTATGCAACCGGCGTCGACATGTGAGTGTAGATTATGAGCGCCGTCGCAATCGCAACAAGAACGAGCAGTCCGCAGACCGCTGCAGTGGAAGCGGACGGGTCATCAATTACTGAAGAACCGACAACAATGGCAATGCCGATGATATACATGGCAACGCCGATGGCTGTGTTGCGGGCGTTGCGTGTGCGGTAATACTGCGCCTCGCGGCGAAATTCGTCGTTTGGCATGACCTCGGCAATCAGCTCGTCAACATCACCCATGCTTGCAACCGTCAGGCTGTAGGCCTGCGATTCTGTTTTGCCCTCGCGCAGATAGTCCTCATAACGCTCCTGCATGTTTCCCAAAAGCTCATCGCGCAGATCCTGTGCCTTCCTGGTGCGCGGCACCCCTGCGAAAAGGGAATTTAAATAGCTTTCCATTTTAGAGTTCATGTTCTTGCTCTCCCAATAATAGATTATCAATTAAGGTTCTAAATTGTTGCCAGTCTCTGATGTTTTCAGTGTAAAGATTACAGCCATGCTCCGTTATTGAATAGTATCGGCGTCGCGCGCCCGTGTTCTCGTCGCCCCAGTATGAACTTATACAACCTGCACTCTCAAGCCGCCTGAAGGTCGTATACAGCGTTGCCTCCTTCAACTCGAGCAAGCCATCTGTCATCTTCTGCACAGATTTATTGATTTCGTAGCCATAGCTGTCACGCTTGAGCAGTTGCGCCAGAATGATAGTGTCGGTATATCCGCGCAGCATATCGGACATATTGAGCATTTTCTCACCTCTTACACGCCTACACTACCACGAGATACCTCGCCTGTCAAGGTATCTTTTTGTCTGAGTTACATTTATTTTGAAAATTGCAAAGACAGAGGCTGATAACTTCAGCCTCTGTCTTATAATTTACAGCACCCACTCTAATCCCCAGAGTCCGGGCTTGATATATAAAATAACTTTGTCATTGACTCGCGTCGTATTGTAAAACGATTCATCTACATAGACTGTGACCGTTTTGCTCCCGCCCGCGAGTGTCACCGTAAGAGTATATTGGCTGTCATCTATTTTCCGCTCATTGACATATGCCAGCTTCTCCTGCGGGTCTTTGAAATCAAAAGCGCAATTTGTTGTGATTACTGCACCGTAGGAGTAGGCAAGAATGAACAACGGTATCAGGAACAACACACTTTTTTGTCTGACGTGTGTCTTTGAAAGCATGAGTAACAACGCCGACATAACAATTGTGAGAATAAGCACAGCGAAAAAAATAGAGCTTGTATAAATGACGCGATATCTCAGCAAAGCGACTAAAAACAGAGCAGAAGATGGGGCTATAACTGCATTTGCCACGCTCGGAGAGTTGTCGCCTCTTTTCTTGTCGAATTTGACAATTTCTCTGTATTTTATTAAAATTCCATAGCCGATAAGCGGCAAGAGTACGCCGGCCGCAACAACCAGTTCAATTGGCTTTGGGAAGAAGAGTGCCCAGAACACGTAGAGAACACTGACTCCGTTGAGGGCATTGCAGAGCTTGAAAGCCTTCCGGACCTTCTCCGGCTCTTGCTCGGCCGACTGTGAAAACGCGTCTATCTTCGATTGCTCTGCCGTCCCCGTCCGCTCCTGATGCTCGCCTTGCAACACGGAGACCGGAAAGTTTGTGTAATCTTCAAAAAACTGCTCTACCTGAGCACAGCTGTTGATGCTGTGTATTATGAAGGTATTTCTATCTGCGCCTGCCAGTATGAGGCTGCCGCTATTGTCTATTTTCCCCGTATGCACATTCTTTTTTGTATCGATCTGTACATGATGAATATCCGTAAACGGAACTGCGAAGGAATTTTTATCGGCGAGCAGCTCCGCCTCTGTCAGATACTCGTTTGCAGCAATCTCCTTATCGATGTCATAAAACTGCCCGCCTACGCGGCAGAAGTACAGTTTATCGGCCAGCGGCACCACCTTATATGTCACATCCGACTTCAAAGCGCCGGGCTTAATTACATAAATAGCCCTGTTAAGATAGCGTCTATAGAGCTTTTCTGCTTCAATTTCCGCCATTCGCTCACTCAGCTCATCCACCGGCTTCTTTTTCTTTTTAAACATCCATCATCTCTCCATCTTTATATTTTAGGCCCCACATCTGCACAGTATATCAACGTTTTACGAATATGTACACAGATAGTTCATAACTTCGCAGAAACTTGGTTGGCGTTTATTACATGCTAAAGCCCGCAGGCAAAGCCTGCGGGCTTTTTATAAACCTATAAACTATTTCTCCTTTACTACTGCCCTTCTCATCAGCAGCCAGCTCAGGGTCAGAGCCAAAGCCGTTATCACGAGGAAGACCAGGCCGGTGCTGACGCCGCTTGCGAATACGGCTTTGAAGAACTTAATGATTGCGGAAAACAGCGCACCTCTGAACACCATGCTGTCAAGGACGGGAAAAACGATGAACAAGACAACCGGCACACCCACACTTACAAGAATCTTGCCAAACTTGCCCAGGCGGTAATACACCAGATTTGTAACGCTACCCAGACTGCATGCCATCGTGTACAGCCCGAAGGTCAGAGCAATGCTGCCGATGCTGCGCGCCCCGGAAGCGTCGCCAAACATAGACGTCACCTCAAAATCAGGCATTCTGGCAGTTATAAAGTTGCTCACAACATAGAGCAGCTGCTCCACAGCCGTTGCCGCAAAAATTATTGCCAGCATAACCAGAACTCTTGAAACGAAAAAGGCTCTGCGGGAGACCCCGTTTTGCAAAAGCATTTTGAAGTTCTCCGTGAATGTGCAAAGTCCAAAGATAAACGCCACTCCCAAGGTACACATCTCATAGCTGTAGTGTACACTGCCGTCTGACAGAGTCAGCAGCATCACAATATTTAACAGCAATACTATAAACATTGCTAAATAGTAGTAAGCAAAGGTTTTTACGGCATCTCTTGCCTGATATTTGACCGGGCTTAGAATTTTCATTGTTTTCCCCTCCTTAAGCGCTGGTGAGCTGAATGAACAGCTTCTGCAGATCCATGGCAGATATCTCAAGATTCTCAGGCACGGACTTCGGCCTGTCGCCCATGACATAGGCGGTTTTGAGTCCGCCCAGGACATCCATACCAATGAGCTGCTTGCCGGAGATAAATTCATCCACAGCCGAGCTCAAGCCGGAGACGGCATAGCCGTTTTTAAGCAGTCTCTCTCTGGATTCCTGCTTTATTATCCTGCCCTCCTTGATTATGACCACGTCCTCGATGATGTTGGAAATCTCCTCGATAAGGTGGGTCGATATAACGATGCAGCAGGGGTTTTCGGAGTACTTTTTAATGAGCAGCTTGTAGAAAAGGTCGCGATGGTTAGCGTCCAGACCCAGAACCGGCTCGTCAAAGATGATATACGCTGTGTTGACTGAAAGCGCGATTATGAGCTTGAAGATAGAGCTGTAGCCCGTGGACAGGCTCTTCACCTTTTTGTTGAGATTTAGCGAAAACAGCTCTGAAAGCTCCTTTGCGTAGTCCATGTCAAAGTTAGGATAGAACTCCTTGCTCCAGAGGAAGGTATCTTTAATCTTCATGGACTCGGGATAGAGCGTTTTCTCGCTCATCAGATAGATTTTGCTCATGGCCCTGTCATTTTCGACCGCGTTCTCGCCGTCTAATGAAACTTCGCCCGAGCTTGCGAAGAT